>CADCOR010000221.1 GCA_902803055.1 uncultured Erysipelotrichaceae bacterium | reverse complement strand
GATCGGTGCTTTTTTCGGCTATCTGCTTCGCGCTAATCGCTGGCTGGTTCCGATCCCGAGCATTATTTCAAATATGCTGATCGTGCCGTTTATTCTTAAATATGTCTATATGGTCGATGTGCCGATCATTCTGCAGATGCTGTATATCGGCTTTGGGGAAACGATTGCCTGCTATGGTTTAGGTGAATTGTTAGGTTCAGTATTGCTTAAGCACCCGGAACTGTTCAAAGGAGAATCTGATTGATATGAAAAATAAAATGATATGTCTGTCTGTTTTTATGCTGTGCCTGATGCTTGTCAGTTGCAATAAGAAGAGTGAAGCAGAAACTGCTGAGCAGCAAGCGGAAGAAACAGTCAAAGCGCCAATAAATGTCATAGGCAGAGCTGAAGATAATAAGGAAGATCTGCTTCCGAAACATGAATATGAACTCAAAGAGAATCATGAAGTAGGAGGACGTCAGGGCATCGCCTATGAAAATGGATATTACTATGTCTCTGATTCAAAGAAACTCTTTGTCTATGATGAAAACTGGCAGCTGATAAATGAAGCTGATGGTCAGTTTTCTGCTTTTGAAAATGAAGTCAATCACATCGGCGATATCGATGTCTATAATGGCGAAATCTATGCGGGTATCGAATACTTTATGGATGGTGAAAGCAAGAACATCCAGATTGCCGTCTATGATGCGAAAACGCTGAAAATGGTTAGGACGGTAATGTTTGATGAAAACAGCGGCCAGACAGAGGTCTCAGGAATTGCGATCGATCCTGATTCTTCATCGGTCTGGATGTGTTCCTGGAGCGATGGTGACAGCGGACGCTATCTTTATCGCTATGATCTGGAAAATGGTGAATATTTAGGCAAATACCATCTGCAGCCGGCTCCGCAGTATATTCAGGGTGTTGCCTGCTTTGATGGCAATCTTTATATTACGGCTGATGATGGCGATGCGGATCTTGGCGAAGCTGATCACATCTACCGTTATCGGGTCGATCTGAGCCGCAGCAATGCCCCGGTAGTTTTAGAAAGAACGCTTGATGATATTATCCTGCAGGGTGAGATCGAAGGGTTGAGCTTTGATAAAGAAAATAAGAGACTGCTTGTCTGTTACAATCATGGTGCCAGAATTGTTTTAGGCATGGGCAAGGGTTTCTACGAAGGCTTTGATAAAGAGATCCATAATATCTATGTCTATGATTTCAAATGATAATGAATAAGAACGAAATAAGCACAAAAATAGAAGAACTGCTGGAAAAACCCTATGTGGTCATTGATTTTCTGCCAGAGCAGGTAAGTGTCGAAAAGGGTGATAATTATTTTAAAACGGAAGCATTTTTTCTGAAGAATAAAGAATATTTATACAGACGCTTTGCTTACTTTATAATTAAGTTAAGCAGTTATTGCGATCTGATCATTGATGATAATAAGACGATATATCATGAGTTTGATCCGCAGGGATTATTTGACATGTTTCTTTCAGCTGATTATCGGACCTGTCTCAATATCCTGATCGCTGAAAAGGATTGCCTGATCAGTTTTCATGGCGATGATCTGTATATGACGGTCTATAACGCTGATGACAGCTTCAAGGAACTGCTTGGGAAACTGGCAATATCTGAGCAGCTGTTTCTCAGATAGAAAGAGTAAAAATGAAATACAGTGATGATGCATCAGGATTTGTTTTATTGAGTGAAATCGTTCCCGATATAATTGAGGAAGTCCGTTATTATTCGACTTACAATTTTATCGGTGATCGCATCGATGGCTATGAGGAACCTGTTATCATCACGACCAAGGAGCTGGCCAAGGCGCTTAAAAAGGCCAGCGAAGAGTTTATAAAAGCCGGTTATCGCATAAAAGTCTACGATGCCTACAGACCTTTTCAGGCGGTAAAGCATTTTGTCAGATGGGCGAATGATCTAGATGACATCAGAATGAAGGATTACTTCTATCCTAATCTTGATAAGAGCCTGCTTCTGAAAGAAGGGTATATCGCTGATTACTCAGCCCACAGCAGAGGCAGCGCCATTGATCTGACACTTGTCGATATGAAAAAAGGCAAAGAAATAGATGTTGGCGGCTTGTTTGATCTGTTTGAACAGTCGAGTCATTCTGATTATACAGACATCAGTGCTGAGCAGTTTAGAAACAGAAACCTGCTGAAAGATGTGATGTGCAATAACGGTTTTGAAGCCTTTAAGGAAGAGTGGTGGCACTTCAATCTCAAGGATGAACCGTATCCGGATACCTATTTTACTTTTGCGGTAAAAAGTGATGCAGTAAAAAGATGAGGAGGGAATATGTTTGAAAAAGTTATAAGACGTTCAGATATGCTTTCCTGCGTGTTGTGCAAGGATGCCCCATGTACGGCAGCCTGTTCTACCATCGATCCGGCAGCTATGTTAAGAAGGATCTGGTTCAGCAATGAAGATGTGGCAGCGGCACTTTTTCCAGATGATAACCCCTGCATGAATTGTGCAGCTCCTTGTGAGGATAAATGCATCAGAGCTCATAAGGTTGAGATCAGAAAGCTCATGACCACTCTGCATGAGCAGGTCAAGCCAAAACTTGATATCGCGATGCCTGAAGATGAGAGCCGCTTAAAAACAGATATCTGCGGTATTGAACTGGAAAACCCGTTTCTGCTTTCTTCTTCGGTTGTTGCGAGCACTTACGACATGTGCGATCGCGCTTTTGCGGCCGGCTGGGCAGGAGCTGCTTTCAAGACGATCTGTTCCCTGGAAATTCATGAAACTTCACCGCGCTTTTCTGCCGTCTCCGGTGTCAATAACGACATCATCGGTTTCAAGAATGTTGAACAGCTTTCTGATCACAGTGTTGAAGAAAACATGGCGGTCTTTCGAAAACTGAAAGCCAAGTATCCTCACAAGTTCATTCTGGCTTCCATTATGGGACAGGATGAAAAAGACTGGGCAAGACTGGCCAGACTTTGTGAAGAAAACGGTGCTGATGCGATAGAACTGAATTTCTCCTGTCCGAATATGATGGAGGAAGGACTTGGTTCTGATATCGGTCAGTCTCCTGATCTTGTTGAACGCTATACCAGAGCAGCCCGCAAAGGAACAAAGATTCCGATTCTGGCCAAGCTGACTCCCAATGTCAGCAATATGAATCCGGCTGCGGATGCCGCTATTAAAGGCGGAGCGGATGGTGTTGCGGCTATAAATACCATAAAGAGTGTTATGGGTATCAATCGCCATACCTATGTATCTTCTCCTTCGGTCCATGGCAAATCGGCCGTTGGCGGATACAGCGGCAGAGCGATTAAACCGATCGCTTTGCGTTTTGTCAGTGAAGTCGCCATGAATCCCTTCATGAAGGACAAACACATCAGCGGTATAGGCGGAATCGAGACCTGGAAAGATGCGCTTGATTTTATCCTGCTGGGTGCCGGCTCTGTGCAGGTCACTACCGCGGTCATGCAGTATGGCTATCGCATCATTGATGATTTAAAAGCCGGACTTAACTATTATCTGGCTGATAAAGGTCTCAATAACATATCCGAGATCAAAGGTCTCGGGCTTGATTCTATCAGCCATACAACCGAAGTACTGGAACGCGATTCGATCGTCTTTCCGATCTTTCATAAAGAGAAGTGCATAGGCTGCGGACGCTGCATCATCTCTTGCGATGACGGCGGCCATCAGGCACTCAGTTTTGATGAAAACCGTCACCCGGTTTTAAATGGCCAGAAATGTGTCGGCTGTCATCTGTGCAAGCTCGTCTGTCCGCAGAATGCGATCTCGGCAGCCAGAAAAAGAGTCTATCGGGACAAAAAACAATAGAAAAGCTCATCGATCGATGAGCTTTAGTCTTTCTTAAGGGCATCTACATGATTCAGGATTACCGGTATGACGATCGGGTTCCTGTTGGTCTTCTGATATAAATACGGTTCCAGGGTATTCTTGATACAGTTCTTCAGATCACCAAAGGTGACTTTCTGTTTCATCGCATTGCGCAAAGCATCATAGACGATTGCTTCGGCTTCTCGAATCAGGGTTTGGGAATCCTTGAGATAGACAAAACCTCTAGAGACGATGCCAGGACGGCATAAGATGCGATTGCTTCTGGAATCGATGCAGACAACAACGGCAACCAGACCGTTATCGGCCAGGATCTGTCTGTCCTTTAAGACCGAGGTTGAAAGGCCAGAGATGTCATTGCCATCGACATAGATCGCATCAGTCTGAATTCTGGTATTGGAGCGGTATACTTCACCTTCATGCAGGACTAATGCATCGCCATTGGCACAGATGAAGCAGTTTTCTTTTGGAATGCCGGTCTCGACTGCTGAATCTGCGTGCAGTTTCAGCATCTTGTATTCACCATGCATCGGCATGAAGTATTTCGGCTTGATCAGCTGCAGCATCAGTTTCTGTTCTTCCTTGGAGGCGTGTCCGGTTGTATGCAATGAGGACAGCGTGGAGTTTTCCAGAACTCTGGCACCATTGCGCATCAGCTGATTGACGATGCCGCTGATATTGATCGCATTGCCTGGGATGGCACTTGATGAAAAGACAACAGTATCCCCAGGAATGATCTTGACGTATTTATGCGAACCATTGGCGATCCGGCTTAATGCCGCCAGAGCTTCGCCTTGTGAACCGGTACAGATGATGCACAGTTTCTCCGGCGGATACTGATTGACCAGTTCTGAAGAGATAAAGGTATCTTCTGGCACATCGATCGTTTTCATCTGCATGCCGATATCGACGACATTTTCCATGGAACGGCCAAAGACAACGACCTTGCGGCCGTTTTTCTTGGCTGCCTTGATGATCTGAGCCAGTCTGTTGACATTGGAGGCAAAGGTCGAGATCAGGATACGGCCGGTCGTCTTGTTCATGATATCGTTGATCGCGGTAGCGACCTGTTTTTCTGAGATTGAGAAGCCATCGACTTCAGCGTTGGTGGAATCAGACATCAGCAGAGTCACACCAGCTGCACCGATATAAGCCATCTTCTGATAATCGGTGTTCTGGCCAACCGGTGTGAGGTCGAATTTGAAGTCACCCGTCTCAACGATTCGTCCGTTAGGCGTATTGATCAAGACACCTAGGGAATCCGGGATCGAGTGCACGGTATTGAAGAAGCCGATGCGGAAGTGATCAGTCTGGATCGCGGAATCTTCATTGATCTCAATGACTTCCGTTGATGCGAGTCTTCTTCTTTCCTGCAGTTTTCTTTCGATCAGTGCCTTGGCAAAGCGCGGGGCATAGATCTTCTTGATCGGGCAGGTCAGAAGCAGGAAAGGGATACCGCCGATATGGTCTTCATGACCATGGGTGATGATCAGGGCTTTGACCTTGTCTTTATTCTTGATCAGGTGGGTATAGTCGGGAATGACATAGTCGACACCTAAAAGCTCGTCGTCAGGGAATTTGACGCCGGCATCGATGACGATGATCTCGTCATCATGTTCAAAACAGTACATGTTCTTGCCTACTTCACCAAGACCGCCAAGGGCATAGACTAAAGTATCCTTGGCAGGATCATAATTGGTGCCGTTATAGGCTGAAGATGAACCTGCAGATGGAGAAAAAAGTTTATTCTTTATCATCAGTCCTCCTGAAAAAAGATTTCAATTATATGTCATAATCAAAAACTTTATGTTTGTTGCTTACTATTCAATAACAAGGGCTTCAGGATCTTTATAGAAAGGATCCTGTTTGTTTATGTGATCATAGAAAAGAATGCCCTTGAAATGATCTAATTCATGCTGGAGCACGATAGCGAGATATCCTTCAGCTTTGATCAGGATATCCTTGTCCTGCAAAGCGTCATAGGCTTTGACCTTGACTCTGGCTGAGCGGTAGATATAGCCTTCATGCGCTTCCGCAACACTCAAACAGCCTTCGCCAGCTTCCAGATAGGCTTTTTCAAGCGAATTGGAAACGATCTTGGGATTGACTAAAGCGTACTCACAGACTTTGTTTCCTTCGCTGTCTTTGATGATGACAGCGGTCATTTTTTTCGGTATGCCGATCTGGATCGCACTGATGCCGACAGCCGGACGAAGATTTTCTTTCTCAGCTATTTCTTCAACGGTCGAATCATCGACATATTTGAGCATCTGCATCAAAACATCACGATCTTCATCTTTTAAAGGCAGTTCAACATCAACAGACTTCTGTCTGATCAGCCTGTCGTTATCCTTGATTATTGTGTCGTTGTTTATCAGCATATCAACATTATAATACCATATTTCTTATGTTAAAATGTTTTTGTGCATAAGAAATTCAAAATCTCTGTTGGTGATCTGCGCACGAGTATAGCGGTGCTGATCTTATTGATATTCGGTTCAATGATGGTGGCTTCGGCCGAGATGGGCAACAGTGCCGGTGATGCCTCCTATCTTCTTGATGTCACTTTACATCAGATAGGCTTTGCGGTCGTCGGGGTTGCCGTTTATTTTGCCATGATCAATATTCGCGTCCTGAAGTTTTCACTGTTAGTCTATTATTTTGGCTGTGCTGCTGTGGCTTTATTTTTGCTCGCCTGTCTGGCTTTTCCGCCGATCGGCGGCGCGAGAGCCTGGATCCCGATCCCCGGCATCGGTACGATTCAGCCTTCGGAGTTTGCGAAGGTCTTTATGATCCTTCTAGGCGCCAAGATGCTGGGCACGGATCATGATGCTGACAATCCCCGTTATTTCTGGTCTTTTGCTGGTATAGCGCTATTCTATACTTTTATCATCCTGGTGCTTCAGCACGACCTTGGTTCGGCGATCGTCTTGCTGATGATCAGTTTCTGTATCGCCTATATTCCGGCCTATAAGGAACTCAAGAAACCGCACCTCTGGATGTTTTTAGCCATTTTAGCAGCGATCGCTTTTGTTGGACTGCTGCTTAGTCCGCCGGTTACCGAGTTCATGAAGAAACATTCTGATAACTATATGATCGGCCGCTTTTTGGCTTCGGCTGATCCTTTCCTTTATCAGTATGACAGCGGCTACCATCTGATCATGTCGATGGTCTCGTTCGCCAATGGCGGCTGGACCGGTTTGGGTTATGGCAATTCCATCCATAAATACATGAACTTCCCCAATCCTTCCAATGACTTCATTCTGCCGGTCATCGTTGAAGAATTTGGCATCATCGGCTTTATCGGCCTGGTTCTGTTATATGGGGTGATGTTATATCCGCTCATTGCCGGT
>CADCOR010000220.1 GCA_902803055.1 uncultured Erysipelotrichaceae bacterium | reverse complement strand
GCCCGGCGAGATCAGATTAATATCATTATCTGAGCTTACAGCTGAAGAAACCTGTCTGACTTTCAACTTGCGATATTCACCTAAAGTCTGATTCTGATCTGAAAAAACAAACACCTTTCCTTGTCTCAGAACTTCGCCATTATAGTAAACAGTAAATGGAAAAACACCAGTTTCAGAAGCATTAATAATTGTCCCCTGCAGATATTTCTGATATCTTTCAGATAATCTTATTTCAACCTTGCTGAGATCATAATTGGGATAATCTTCTGCAAGCATTTTAAACAGATCAATACTTTTATCTTTCTGAATGATATACATAGTTTCATTTGCAGCATCCGGACTTAAATCATACAGACAGAATTGGGCACCGGAAATCGGATATCCTGAATTATCAGTTTTTGTAAAAGAAAAAGCAAGATCTTCGTTTTTAATGACATTCAGTTTAATATCAATATCGTTTTTATGTGCATAATCACCTTCATAGGAATAAAGATCCTGTGAACCATCAGAATGATATAAGAAGGCACCATTTCCTCTTCTGATTCTAGAACGCAGATAGATATGATTTTCTTCCTTATCAGGATCATTAACAGTAAAGTCAAAAGAATTATCAGACTTAGAGATAATTGATACATCTTCACTTTCGATCGTATAATCGTTCAAATTTTCAATATTAAAAGTATTTGTTTTCTGATCTTCAGCATCAATCTCCTGATAATTAATATTTTGTTCATCATTATATGATTGAATCAGCTGTTCCAGATCTGTTTTGCCATAATCGTCAGCACCTTTGCCTTCGAAAGTGTAAATGTTTCCTGAGACAGTTTGCCAGATCATAAGCTGTGCAGCAATGAAGTGTTCATCATCGTTAAACTCTTCATAGGCTCTGACAATTTTGAAAACTTCATCTTCTGCATGAGAATCTTTGGTATAGACATAATCAAAACGGTTATAGTTGACTTCCGGTTCAACACAGAAACCAACTCTGTCGGTACTGGAATTAAGATATCTGACAACTTTGATTTCCGGTTTCTGATCACAGTTCTGTAAAAGAATTTTCAATGACCAGACACTCATGTCCTCATATTCAGTTTCAGCACTTATTCCAGTAAAAGTTGTACAAACAAATAAAACAATCAGCAGTTTTAAAATAATCTTTTTCATATTTCCCCTCCATATCTTTATTGCCGGAAAATATGAAAAATCCTAGACTATCTGTACATAAATCGTATAAGAATTGCTTTCAGTCATCAGAATAACGGGATATTCACCGCTGTCATTGGGGTTTAAGGCAGAATAATCGAGTGTAACTCTGCTGTTTGTATGGATCGATGACTGGATGTCAGCGATGATAGAAGATATCGATGAACCTCTGTCATAGTTAAAATGATCTCTATCGAGTTCAAAATAAAGATCTTCATAATCGTCATCATCCTGTACATAATTGTCTTCATTGCTGTTGGCAGGCTGTGAAACGGAAGTGTCTTCCTTTATATAAACTTCCTTGACAACTACTGTTTTAATGATCTCTACTTCCTTTTCTTTGATCTGATATGGATATTTCAGACTCAGATCATCAATCTTGAGAATGAGATTATTGTCACTGAAATAATAACGGAAATCATAATCGTTAAATGAATAAATATAGAAATAATCATCCACTTTGAAATCATTGATATCTTCAAACAAGAGTGATTTTTTAGGAATGACGAAAACATGATGATTAAGCTTAAGCTCATATGCTTTCTTTTCATAGATTGTTTCTTTAAGATAGGAAAAAGCTATGACGTTGATAATTAGCAGAATTAAAATAAGAACAATTTTGCGCATAAAAAATGAGTAGTCATCCTACTCATTATTGACAGTTTTTAATGAAAATCCTTAAGAAATCTTCAAAATCTTGACATCATATGGCTGATCGACCATAACGGTAACGACATCGCCTACTCTGTGGTCCATAATAGCGACAGCAAGTGGTGTGACATTTGACAGTAAACCGTTCAATGGGTCTGCTTCAACGGATCCTACGATCTTGTAAGTAAGTTTATCCTTTGTATCAAGTTCCTGAATTTCGACTTTTGAACCGATTCTGACGAAGTTAGACTTCTTTTCGCTGATCAGTTCAGCGTTCTTAATCAGATGTTCAAGTTCTTTTATACGTGATTCGACTTTAGCCTGATGATCTCTAGCTGCATCATAGTCAGCATTTTCTGATAAGTCACCCTGAGCGCGGGCAGCCTTGAGTTCTTCGATTACTTCTTCTCTTGTTACATGTATGAGCGTATCAAGCTCCTGTTTCAGATCATTAAGACCTTCTTCAGTTACAAAAAATTTTTCTTCCATTAATAGTTTGCCTCCAACCTCAAAGATTATATCATTTTGTCTTTCAGATTACTATGTATTTTTGTCTTGAGCAGATCGATCGCTACGAGATTTGATTTGCCACGCGGAATGATGATATCCGCATATTTCTTGGTAGGTTCAATAAACTGTTCATGCATCGGCTTGACAGTTGTCAGATACTGGTCGGTGATCGATTCAACAGTTCTCGCTCTTTCTCTGACATCTCTGCGTAAACGTCTTATAAAGCGCTCATCAGCCGGTGTATCGACGAAGATCTTTATATCCTCCATCTCCCTGATTTCCGGCGTATACAGTGCAAAAAGGCCTTCTATGATCAGTACTTCACTGGGATGGACGATCTCTGTAGCTTCAGCACGGTTGTGTATTGTGTAATCATAGGTCGGTTTCTCAATTGATTCACCATTGATCAGTTTCTTAAGATGATCAATCATCAGATCAAAGTCAAAAGCCAGAGGATGGTCATAGTTGGTCTTGGCTCTTTCTTCCATGGAAAGAGCTGTCTGGTCCTTGTAGTAATCATCTTCCTTGATGATGTTTACTGACATCTTATTGTCAAATTCCTTGATCAGGATCTTGGCAATAGAAGATTTACCCGAACATGTTCCACCGGCGATTCCAATTACAAGAGGCTTTTTTACTGTCATGTCAGACTCCTTTAATAAGCACAGGCTAAATAGTAGTTATCGATATTATACTGATGTTCTTCAGCTGTTTTGGCAAATGCGGTTCCGCCATTGCACATATCGGCACAGAAGAAGAAATAACCATCACTTGTATCTGGATTTAATGCTGCAGTAACAGCGATCTCATTCGGATTGCATACTGCGCCTGGAGGCAGACCCTGGTTTGTATAAGTATTGTATGGATCATCTCTCCAGGTATATTCAGTCAGATCACCAACGTTGTAACATTCATCTTTGGTAAGATCAAAGGCATAGCAGGCTGTAACAGTTGAGCCAAGGATCTCCGGTTCATCAAGTCTGTTGACAAAGACACCGGCGATCTTCTTGGAATCTTCAGGATCGCCTGATTCCCACTGGATGATCGAAGCCAGTGTGAAAACTTCATGAATGCTAAAGCGGGAAGCATCAAATTCAGCTTTGTGTGAATTGTATACTTCCAATGTTCTGTCTAAGAACCTTCTGGTTATTTCATCGACATTGGTAAACTCAAAGAACTCGTAAGTATCAGGGAACAGATAGCCCTCCAGATAACACTTCTTTTCATCCTTATTCGGATTGGCTTTGAACAGTTCTTCGGTAAGGAACGGATATTCACTCATATAAGATCTGATTGCCTCCTCATTATTCCAATAGGCAAACAGCTCTTCAGCGTGTACAGTAGTATTATCACCGATTTTCTGGGCATAGGATCTGGCGAAATCGCCATCATCAAACGACAGCATTACAGTATCCTGATGAGCGTTTTTTGGATCTGCGAGGAAGCCCAGCAGTTCATCTAAGGTCGTTGGATGTGCGTTGCCGAATTCATCGGTGGTATTATGCGGCAATTCAAAATAACCGGCGGCAAAACTGTATCCGGTAAAGATACGGTTATAGTAATAGACGATATCTGAATCTTTAATGATTCCGGTCGCCTCCAGTTTGTCTAAAGTCGACTTGCCATAGGCACCTTCATCAACAATAAACGGTGTAGTCTCACATGGCGTATTGCCGTTTTCACAGATCTCGCCATTTAAAAAACTCTTGGTAAGTTTAAGTGATGAGTTTATATAGATAATAATGCCGGCAATGATGGCAATTATCAGAAACAGAATCACAAAAATAGAGATCAGGATCTTAGTTTTCTTCTTCATAAGCAGATACAACCTCATCAATCATCGCGAGTTCTTCAGGATCATCGACCGGATAGAGATTGCCCTCATTGTCATAAGTGAGAGCATACAGTTCCTCATCGTGACCTTCTTCGTATACAACGACGTACTGTTTATCATTCGCATCAAAAGTGAGATAGATCTTCATCTCTACTTCTTTGCCGTCGTCATCCATAATGAAAATCGAATTTTCTTTCATAACAAAACTTTCTATTAACGAAATAGACTCCCCTTGATAAGGAGAGTACTATTCATTAAATCAATGTAATTTGTACAGAGTTCATCATTTATTTGCTCTCAAGGTAATATCTTACAAGTTCTTCGATTATTTCGTATCTTTCAACCTGCTGAATATTATTGCGGGCATTCTTATGTGATGAAATATAAGCCGGATCATTGCTGATCAGATAACCGGAGATCTGGTTAACGGCATTATATCCTCTTTCTTCCAATGCTTCCGAGACTTCCTGCAGAAGCTGTTTCATATTCTCTCTTTTTATCTCTTCGGAAGTAAAAAGCATTGTTCTTGAATTATGTGCCATGTCCCAATCCTCCTTTTAATTTATTATACACTAACAGGAGTCTATAAAATCATCTTTTCGACTTCTTTGAGCAGTGTCTGAGGATCCGTTCCATTACCGCCGCCCTGCGCTAAATCAGGACGTCCACCGCCCTTGCCATTAGCCATGGCACAGACAGCAGAAATAAGCTTGCCGCAGTTGATGCCGGCCTCAGTTGCCTTGTTTCCAGCTGATGCGACCATGGATAATTTATCATCATTGCGGTTGATCACAAAGACGAAACCGCCGTCGAGCTTGTTGCGGATACCATTAGCGTAATCTTTGAGATTGCCAGCGTATTTATCAAGGTCTAAGAGCAGATATCTGAATTTGCCATTATCTTTTGCTTTTGCGATCAGAGCATTAGCTTCTTCGTTGAGCAGTTTTTCTTTGATCGTCTTAAGTTCACTGCCCAGCTGAGCATTCTCGTTCTTCAGCTGAACAAGACGATCATAAAGCATATCGATATTTTTGAGCTTGAGTTCATCTTTGAGCTGATTGAGGCGTTCTTCGTAATTCTTGAAGCCTTCATATGCTTTTAACTTCGTGCAGGATTCGATACGTCTGATACCGGAACCGATCGACTCTTCGTAGTTGATCTTGAAGCTGCCTAAATCTGCGGTATTGCCAACATGTGTGCCGCCGCAGAACTCTTTAGAGACATCACCCATCGAGACAACCCTGACGGTATCACCGTATTTTTCATCAAATAAGGCAATCGCGCCGGTCTTTTTAGCTTCATCAATAGTCAGTACTTGCGTTGTGACTGGCATTTGCGCACAGATATAAGAATTGACAAGTCTTTCAACTTCATCAAGCTGTTCCGGCGTTACTTTTTCGTAATGTGTAAAGTCAAAACGGGCATAATCTTTGCAGACATAGGAACCAGCCTGTGCAATATGGGAACCTAATACCTTCAATAAAGCGGCCTGCAGCAAATGCACAGAAGAGTGATTGGCTTTTATCTGCAAGCGATCAGCGGAATTGATTTCTTCTTTTAATACTTCATCCAGTGTGATCTTGCCTTTGATCATTTTGACATGATGCAGGAACTGACCATTTGGAGCTTTTTTGACATCTTTTACTTCAGCTTTGACCTCATTATTGTAAAGGATGCCGGTATCAGCACACTGGCCGCCTGATTCCGCATAGAAGCAGGAACGGTCTAAGGCAACTTCACCTTCATCGGTGATTTCAGAAACGCTCTTGCCGTTAATGAATAAACCTGTAACACTGCCACAGTCCTTAGTTACCTGATAGCCAGAGAAATAGAACTGATGTTTGAAATTAAGCAGATCTTCAGACTGATTATGCATGGATTCCTCAACATCACGGGCATTTCTTGCCATTTCGCGCTGTTTTTCCATACATTTCTGGAAGCCTTCCATATCACATTTAAGGCCTTTATCTTCAGCAGTTTCGATCGTCATCTCCTTAGGAAAGCCATAGGTATCATAAAGACGGAAGATGACTTCACCGCTTAAAGTGTTGTCTTTAGCTTTAGCGATCTCATCAGCCAAAAGCTTTTCGCCGTTGGCTAACGTCTGAATAAAGGATTCTTCTTCCTTCAGGATCAGTTTCTTGACGAATTCCTTCTTGTCTTGCAGATATGGATAGAAATCCTTCATGTTGTCACAGACGACATCGACCAGTTCAAACAGGAATGGCTTATCAATGCCGATATTGCGGCCATAGCGCATTGCTCGGCGCAATACTCTTCTTAAAACATAGCCTCTTCCTTCATTAGAGAAAACAGCACCATCGGCTAAAGCAAAAACACAGGTTCGGATATGATCGGCGATAACCCGATAGGCCATTTTATCTTCGGCGTATTTCTTCTTGGCATATTTTTCCGCTTCATGGATATAAGGCAGGAATAGATCAGTATCAAAGTTGGTTTCGCCATCCTGAATTAAAGCTGTTAATCTCTCCAAGCCCATACCGGTATCGATATTCTTCTGTGGAAGCTCTTTATATTCTGAACGCGGCATTTCATCCGGCTTGCAGTTGTATTGCGAGAAGACGACATTCCAGACCTCAATATAACGGTCATTCTCGATATCCTCAAAGAAGAGTTTATCGCCTAAACCCTGCGGATCATATTTTTCTCCACGGTCATAGAATATTTCCGAGTCAGGTCCGCCTGGACCTTCACCGATCTCCCAGAAGTTATCTTCGGTCTTTTTAATATGTGATGGATCGATATCTGTTTTCGTCGTCCATACTTTATAGGCTTCAGTATCATCCGGATAAATCGTGACATACATCTTGTTCTTATCAAAACCGATCCATTCCGGGGAAGTCAGAAACTCCCAGGCAAAGCAGATGGCTTCTTCTTTAAAATAATCACCAATGGAAAAATTACCCAGCATTTCAAAGAATGTATGATGACGTGCTGTCTTGCCTACATTTTCAATATCATTGGTACGAATACATTTCTGTGCATTGGTAATGCGGTTGCAGCGAGGTTTCTCCCGGCCATCAAAGTATTTCTTCAGGCCTGAAACACCGGCATTGATCCACAAAAGAGTCGGATCATTGATCGGAACCAAAGATACACCTGGTTCAATAATGTGCCCTTTTGACACAAAGAAATCCAGAAATTTCTGTCTAACCTCATTTCCACTCAGATAATTCATAATTTGCCTCCTCAAACAAAAAAGGTGATCACCAAGGGCGCAATGCGCGGTACCACCTTAATTTATCACTCTAGTCTTTAACGCAGATCTACGTCAGGCATTGCCCTGATTCAAAGAAGTAGCTTCATTATTCCCTGCCGATATCTTCGCACCATCCAGATACTCTCTTTACTCAGCAGAATAATTACTCATCTTCTCTACAATTCTAACATAAATTAATTGTATCTTGCTGAAGAATGTATGATTCCAAGTAAACCAGGAGCCAGCAAGACATTGGTCAGCAGTTCGATCAGGAAATTGATCGACATGAAGGCTGAGACCATGGTAGCGAAATTAGATTCAAAAAACAGAATCAGACAGATAAACAGCGTACCCGTATTGACGATCGGAGCAACAGCCGAAGCTAAAACGATGGCCAGTTTCTCATTTTTATTTTTCAGTGCTTTATAAGTCAAAGCTGAACACAAACCGCATAAGGTACCTTTAAGAATACAGACCGAAATGGTAATGACCGGATGTATCGCCAGCATCGTCGCACCTGATGGATCAGCACCAGTGATGACCATTAAGGCAACAATGACACCAAATACTGTTCCCATCAAAGCCCCGACAGCCGGTCCATAGATAGCTCCGGCAACAATAATCGGTATCAGGGTCAAAGTGATCGGAAAGGAACCGAAATTGATAAAAGTCGCAACCATCTGCAACACAACGATGATAGCTGCAAAAATCGCAATAGTAACATTCTTTTTATTATCTTTCATTAGTTATAATCTCCCTTAGTCCTGTTTTGCGTTGTTCCATCATGTTCGAGCATCCCCTGATAAACAAGGATCCTTCACCAATTATAACAAGTTTATTCTTGGCACGCGAGATGGCAGTATAAATTAAATTGCGGTTAAGCATCCTGATATTATTCGGATTAATGACAAAATATACAATCGGATACTCAGAACCCTGAGCCTTGTGAACCGACATTGCATAAGCCAAGGTCAGATCCTGAAAGTCTTCCGATGAATAAAAGACGTAATTGTCATCAAAGTTGATCATCAGTGTATTCTCTTTTTCATCAATATCTTGAAGAATTCCAATATCGCCATTGTAGACATCATCGGAAGGTCTGTTTTTAAGCTGCAGAATTTTGTCATCGATTCTGTATATCACCTGCCCTATTTTTTTCTGAGCTTTGCCATATCCAGGCGGGTTAAACGCATTCTGCAGGAGCTGATTCAGATTATCAATACCTAAAGTGCCGCGATACATCGGTGATAAAACCTGGATATCATCTAATGTATAGCCATTATTAAGATCTTCTTTGATCAGTTCAAGCAGATCAGCAGCACTGTTAAGATGATCATAATAGTAAATATCTTTGGAAAAACGATTGAGATCGATATTGGCTTCAATGATGTCATTGGCGAGTTCAATGATCTCTGATCCTTTATTCTGACGATAATTAGCTTTTAATAAAGTCGTTTCAAATTTTTCTGATTCGATCAGATCTCTTAAGACATTTCCCGGTCTGATAGAAGGAAGCTGATTGTTGTCGCCAATTACACAGATCTTTTTGATATTGGATCCGGCTTTCAATAATGAAGCAAACAGTGAATTGTCGACCATAGAAAACTCATCGATAATAACCGCATCATAGATTATCGGTTCATCTTCATTATGGACAAAGGTATTTGTTTCCTTGTTCCATTTCAATAAAGAATGGATCGTTTTTGATTCGCAGTCACAGACTTCATTGATGCGTTTAGCAGCTCTGCCAGTCGGGGCAACGACGATCAGATTCGCAAAAGGAAAATTGTTTCGGAAAATGCTGACCATCGTTTTAACGATTGTCGTCTTGCCTGTGCCGGGACCGCCAACAATAATCGAAACTCTGTTTCTGAAGAAGGAACTGATGGCCTGCTTCTGCAGATCATCATATTCAATGCCAAGATCACTCTCGTTATTCATAATGCCTTCAGCGATCAGATCCTCAGATAAGCTCATTTCATTGTTATCTCTGCTTAAGAAGTCAGCGATCAGCCTTTCATCACGATAGTCAGTGGAAAGATAGATACGTTCGCCATCCTTTATCAGGTAATCATCCAAAAGTGCTTTATCAAAAGCTTCGGCAAACGCTTCAAAACCGCCCTGTCTGTTAAGCAGGCTGCAGAAATCTTCATATTCGATATAGGTATCGCCAGTATTAAAGAAATAATCAGTCAATAAGAAAATCAGAAATGATTCTTTGTATTTAAGATCCGGCTCAGAAAAATCGATCTTGCTGGCATAATCCTTCACCTTTTCAAAAGAGATCCCATAGACATCGTTATAAAAAGAAAAAGGATTGCGCTGGCCGACTTCCAGAGTAGCCAGCTCAAAACGATTGAAAATGCGCCCTGCTTCCAGATTGGTAAAGCCATTAGAGATCAGATGAAAGATGATCTCATTATGAGGATCACTTAGCTGCTTCAGCCCCTCAAGCAACGAGTTAATCTGTTTTTCTTTCAGATCTAAAGAAAAGATCAGATCAGGATCATTTTTAAGGATCGCAAATGTATCATCGCCATAGGCTTCATAGATCTTTTCAGCAGCTTTGCGGCCGATGCCTTTGAAAGTCCTTGAAGACAGAAAAGCAATGATATCACTCTTTCTGGATGGCAAAGCTCTTTCAATTGTCGATATGGAAAACTGCAGACCATAACGGGGATGTTCGACATAATTGCCGCTGATCAGATATTCGCTCTTCTTATCATAATCAAAAGAAGGACCGGTCACTGTAATCGTCCCGTCTTCTGTCTTGAACTTCGCTACCATATAATTTTCAGCTTTAAAAAGTGTATGCGTAAAAAAGCCGTTTAAGGAATCAAAACTGTTATCGGCCATTATTCACCCTGTCATATAGCCATTTATTGACATCGATACCATCGCGATAAACAGTTTCGATAACACCGCCGCCCAGCAATTCCCCATTTAGATAAAATACTGCCTGCTGACCAGGAGTCACTGATTTTATCTTCTGCGGATAAGTCAGCATGGCTGAATTATCGTCGATCTTTTCAATATGAACTTCATTATCAGCCTGACGATAACGGAACTTGCATTGAATGTCTTTTGAATTAAAGGAACTAATCCAGTTGATATCAGTGATCAAAGCTGAATCAGAATACAGATAATCTTCATTCTGAATCGAAGTCAGATATAATTCATTTTTAACTACGTCTTTTCCGACACAGAAATACGGTCCGCGATTGCCGCCGACCCCAAAACCCTTGCGTTGTCCGATCGTATAATAATAGACACCTTCATGATCACCAATCACTTCCAAAGTATCGATATCGATGATCTTTCCTGGTTTCATAGGAATATAATTTTTCAGAAATTCGCGGAAGTTTCTTTCACCGATAAAACAGATACCGGTTGAATCCTTTTTATCCGCAATTGGCAGATCAAGTTCATGAGCGATCTTTCTGACTTCACCCTTATCTATATCACCTAAAGGAAACAAGCAGAAATCCAAGGCCGCTTTATCAACCTGAGCAAGAAAATAAGACTGATCCTTATTGAGATCAGCAGCTTTGAAATATCTGATGCCATCTTCTGTTTCAAGAGCTTTGAAATAATGACCGGTAGCGATCCGATCAAAGCCATTGTCTTTGGCAAAACGCAAAAAATAATCAAATTTGATGTATTTGTTGCATAGAATATCCGGATTAGGAGTTCTGCCCTTCTGATATTCATCAATGAAATTCTTAAAGACGTTATCCCAGTATTCTTCAATATAGTCGCTTCTTAACAGCTTAAGGCCAAGCTTATCAGCGACAGCCTTGGCATCGTTGTAGTCTTCTTCCTGGGGACAGATATCATTGCCTAATGTATTATTGCCTAAAGTATCATTATTTAAAGCTGAATCCCAGTTACGCATAAAACAGCAAGTTACATCGTAACCTGCCTGTTTAAGAATATATGCTGCTACAGCGCTGTCAACGCCGCCGGAAAGTCCAACTAATATCTTCAGCATGCTTTTCTTATCTCACCACAATTTTCATAGTGAGGACAGCAATGATCACATCTGGAGATCTTCGAAAGCTTGCCAAACAGTTCAATCTCTTCCTCATCGTATCCGACCTGCATATTCTTGTCATCAATGATGATCGGACGTTTAAGGATTGAAGGATTATTGACAATGAAATCACATAGTTCATTAAGCGACATCGATTCAATATCAACCTTGTTTTCCTGAATGATCTTGGAACGCTTGGAAATGATATCATCAGTACCATTATCGGTACGAGAGATCAGATAACGGATTTCTTCCTTATTCAGCAAGGTGTTGAAAATGTTCTTTTCAATAAACTTGAGATGATTGTCTTTCAGATAGCTTTTTACCTTACGACATGACGAACATCCTGGTGATGTATATATAACAATCATATTGTTATTATACAATACTAATACATTGATTTTAGCCTTTAAAATAAGATATTATTATAAAAGGAAATAGTAGTTCAGATAAGTGAACCGAAAGAGAATCTGGCCTGGTGAAAACAGATGGAACTTGCTGAACGAATTGGGACCTGAACATTAAATGGCAATAGTCATTTACGTCTTCCGCGTTATGGAAAAAAGTTATAAACAAAGGTGGTACCGCGCTTAAGCGCCCTTTATATCACCTTTTTTATTTGTTTGAAGGAGGTAACAAATGAAAAAGAGAATGCTTTCAGGCATCAAGCCTACCGGTCAGCTTACTTTAGGCAATTATATCGGTGCCTTAAGGAATTTCGTCAACTATCAGGATGATTATGAAATGATCGTCTTTATCGCCAATCTGCATTGCATTACCGAATATCAGGAACCCGCAGATCTGCGCAAGAATCTGACTGATGCAGTCGCCCTGTATCTGGCTTGCGGACTCGATCCTGAAAAAGCGACGATCTTCTTGCAGACTGATGTACACGCTCATGCGGAGCTTGGATACATCATGGCCTGCAATACTTATCTTGGCGAACTCAACCGCATGACTCAGTTCAAGGACAAAAGCGCCAAAGGCGAAAAGAATATGACGGCTGGACTTTACACTTATCCCTGTCTGATGGCGGCCGATATCCTTCTTTATGATGCTAACTATGTCCCGGTCGGAGAAGATCAGAAACAGCACGTCGAACTGACCAGAGATATCGCCCAGCGTTTCAACAACAAGTATGGCGATACTTTTGTGGTTCCTGAACCGCTCATCGCCAAAGTCGGAGCGAGGATCATGTCTTTATCAGATCCATCTAAAAAAATGTCTAAATCCGATGAGACCAATAAGGGCTGTATCTATCTGCTTGATGATCCTAAAGCTGCCCGCAAAAAGATCATGTCAGCCGTAACTGATTCTTTGAACGATATAAAGCTTGATAAGGAGAACCAGCCAGGTCTGTACAATCTGATCGAAATTGCTTCTTCATTATCTGAGCGGATTATGGAAGATATCGTTGAAGAGTTTAAAGGTCAGGGCTATGGCAAGCTAAAAACTTATGTAGCAGATATCGTCTGTGCGACTTTGGAAAAGATCCAGGAAAGATACAGACAGATCATTGATTCAAGGCAGATCGAAGGAATACTGAACGCAGGTGCTGAAAAAGCCAAGGCAATTGCTGATCCGAAACTGGATACAGTAAAGAAAAAGATCGGTCTGGAAATCAAATATCAGTAAAAGAAAAATGGAACTAGTTTCCATTTTCTTTTGGCTCGATTTCACCATTATTCAAACGATCAAAACGTTTGCTGATCTTGTTTGCGGAAATATTCAGTGAAGCGAAAGCCTTGGACAGATCTTCGTAATCTTTGTACAGTTCTTCACTTCTTTTCTGAAAGCG
>CADCOR010000219.1 GCA_902803055.1 uncultured Erysipelotrichaceae bacterium | reverse complement strand
CAAACTATCCTTTCTATATTCTGATAATCAAAAGATGAATAGCATCTGTAAAAAATGAAGAACAGCCCGGATCGATGATTCCCAGTTCTCTCATTCTCTTTATAACTTCTGAACTGTAATAATCTTTATCGTAGTCAATATAGTACAGATAACCCTGATCATCTACGCGTCTGACCTTTTTTTCTTCATTTACTGCACAGCCTGTAAAAAGCACAACAGCAAAAACCGAGATCGCCAGCAATATTAATCTCTTAAAAACATTACATAATAATCTGTTTTCTTTTTTTATCTGCTGTCATCTTTTCTGGAATGATTAATTTAATTAAGCCTGTCTGAAGACTTAATCATCATTTCTTTTATTATATTGATAAATATTCCGATTAAATTTGAAAATGTTTGATTTAATTACTGATCATTTCTGAAAAAAATCAAATTCCTTAATTGTAGCAGTGCTGCATGTCTGATAGAATTTCATTGGTTTATAACTGATAAATCACAAATCAGTCTATGAATGGCTGAAACCGGAGGAGCTTATATGTATAGAATCAAAAAACTATTTGGCGGAATTGAACTGACCTGGAAAAAGCTGATCGTCTTCGCAATTATAGCGGGGCTTTTTACAGCGGCAATGGCGATTCTTCCCGCCACAAATGATACATCTTTTGAAGATATAACCGTCTATCTCGACGTCTGGATCATGTTTGGCATCCTGATCATCATGAACAGCAAATCGCCATTGGATTCAGCTTTGAAGTGCTTTGTCTTCTTCCTGATCAGCCAGCCGCTGGTCTACCTCATCCAGGTACCTTTCAGTTCCCTGGGATGGCAGATCTTTGGCTATTACAAATACTGGTTCATCTGGACGCTGTTTACCCTGCCGATGGGCTATATCGGCTACTACATGAAAAAAGACAAATGGTGGGGTTTACTGATCTTAGCTCCGATCCTGATCATACTTGGCATCGATTACAGCAATTATCTGGGTAAAACAGTCTACCTCTTCCCGCATCATCTTTTAAGTGCCCTTTTCTGTGCTGTGACCATTGCCATCTATCCCTTATGCATATTCAATGATAAAAAGGTCAAAACAATCGGGATCATTATCAGTATTCTGATCATTCTGGCTGCGACGGTTTATGCGTTAGTCAACAGATATACCTACAACACAACGCTTTTATCCAATAACGGTGAGCTTGGTGCTGTTTTTGATAACAGTTATAAAGCCTATCTTGAAGATGACAGCTTTGGCAAAGTTGAGATCGTATACAATGAAGCCATCGAAGATTATCTGCTTAATGCGAAGCTGGTCAAAGGCGGTCAGACCAGACTGTTCCTTGAAGACAGCAAAGGCAGCAGAAAGATCTATAATCTCGATATCGGCTACAGCAAAGTCGATATAGCTGAAGTTAAATCATAACAGCAGAAACAAGAAGAACTTTCACTCTCTGTTTATTCAGAAAGGAAAGTTCTTTTTTTTCGCAGATCATTGCAGGATATAGGGTTCAATATAATTCTGAATGAAATCAACCCGATCAAAGATGGTCGGTTTGAAATATGAAGCTACCGCTATGACAGTTTTCTTCTCAGGATTGATGTAGATGACATTGCCGCTGTTGCCGATCGCCGCATAAATCATCTTATCATGATCGATGATCCACCAAAGATAGCCATATTCCATGCCTCTGAAATACTTGCTGTCAACACTTCTCGGCCTGGTCATTTCTTTGATCCACTTTGCAGAGACTATCTGCTTGCCATCATGCATACCATTATTCAGACACAATAAACCGATCTTAGCCATATCTTTTGCCGACATGCATAAACCATAGCCGGGAGTCCCCAAACCCTGAGGATCAGCAAACCAGACATTTTCTTTTGGTGTTTTTGTAATGGTGAAAGCCCTGTGTTCTTCAGCACTTTTGGCATAATAATTCACATGTTTTTCAATGCCTAAAGGTTCAAACAGATATTCGTTGGCGTAATCGACAGTTAACATATCAGTTGCTTTGTACAGAATGCCGCTGAGAATGTGCAAGCAGACCGTCTGATAGAAAAACTCGTCCGTCAGTCCTTTTCTGCCGCCCAGAAAGTCCAGTGATGTATATGTCCAGTTTTCACTGATACAGACTTTGCTCCAGGGATCACCCTTGCATTTGTAAGGAGCTCTCATAGTTAAAAGATGTCTGATCGTGACATCATAAATCGTCTTCTCGCCTCTTTTGACTTTGTATTCCGGAAAATACTTCAGGACTTTGTCATCAATACTTGCGATCTGTCCCTTATCGATAGCGATGCCAATCAGCAGAGCCATAATGCTTTTGGTTGCCGACATGATGTGAACGCAGTCATTTTCTTTATAATCATTGAATAGATCAGAATAGACTTTTGCGTTATCTTTATAGGCAGCAATCTGACAGATATTCGGCTGTGTGGTACTGATGAGTTCATGCAGTTCATCTTTATTCATTACAATTACCCTCTTTTCCGTCATAATATGTCGATTTAAAATTGTTTTCAACAATTTTGTGATTGTTTTTTTGCAAAAGAAAAATACTGTAACGATGCATATCACAAGGTTACAGTATCTTGTTTTCAGTTAACTGATTCTGATTCCCGGAGCTAATACAAACAGATCTATCAGAGCGAGAATGATCGTTATTGTCCATAGAACATAATTCGGTTTTTTGGGCAGTTCGTACAGGAACCTGCTTTCTTTTGGCGGTTTGACCATTTTCCAGGTGAACATGAACGCCCAGAACAGCGGAATAAACATGAATCTGACAGCGATCGAGAAAAAGATGTTTTCGCTAAAGTATCCTGAGCGCATGAGAAGCGAATTCATATCAATGATGAAGGAAAAAAGCGCATTGACAATAAAAGGGAGCAGATGAAGCCCAAGACCAACGTGCAATCGCTGTTTGGAATCATCAGCATCTTCGATAAAGTAATATGACATGTAATTAAGGGAAAACATTGCAAACAGTATTCCTGCACTGCCAAGCAGACCCAGCACTATTCTCATGACTGCAACTGTGCTTTCAGGGAAATATGCAAAGACATTGCCCCAATCACCAAAAGCTCCGAAGATCCCGTTGATCATGAAATAGCCAAAACCAAGGCACATATGACAGGCGTAGTATTGAATCAGGAATACGCGGGACTGGGCCTTCATTTTAACTCTGATGATAATAAAGAAAAGAATAACGGCAATTATAACATTGAGAATCGAAGCACTTCCGCCGGCTGCCATCGCCCGATGAAACGGCGGCAAAGACATAAAATCACAGCCAGCCGATTCAACTGCATTTGCGGTAAACCAGTATACTTCAATGCCATAGATCTTATCAGTCAGAAAATGAAAGAATTCATGAAGCGGAACGGATAAAATGCTGGCCAGCAGACCACTCATTGTACAGTTCACTAATGAAAAGTCACGATCTTTTTTCATAGCTCGCCTCCTCATAGTAATTCTATCTTTCAGAAAACATCAGAAGATGATTCCATATCCTGAACGGTTGTTTTACGGTCATAAGCGGTAAAAAAAGAGGATCACTCCTCTTCGGTTCTGTTTTCTTCTTCATGAAGAAGCTCATTCAGCTTTTTAACTTCTCTCTTATTCCTGACATACATAATGATCCAGATGATAAAGAAACATCCGACGATGAGCAGCGAGCTGAACGCAATCACCTTCATATCAAAAGGAATCCATTCCAGAAATAAACCAATGATCAGGAAAGATAGATTAATAGTCAGGCAATGCAGTACAGTTGCCTTTAATAGTCCCCAGTCTTCAACTTCATAATAACCCATTGAAGAAAAACAGATGGCTCCGTGTAAGCCGGAGAAAAGCATCTGGACAACAAAAGCCGTCCTTTGTGATCCGAATCTGTTTATAAACGAATCATCAAACAGCTGATCAGAACCATTAATATATGCAAATATATAGGCGATAATCAATCCGCTCAACGTACCAAGAAGAAAACCGACTATTGCCCTCATGATCGTTTTTCTTTTCATTGATCCTTGTCCTTTCTCATCAGTCTTTTCTTGATTTCGCTGATATTCCGCCTGGAAGCCCAGGTCTCTACGCCATTCTCCATTTCAATTCTAAGTGATCCGGAGATTGAAAAATCAAACTTTTTAACTTTTGAAAGATTAATGATCTCATAACGGGAAATTTTGAAAAAGGATGGTGAACGAAGCTTCTGTTCAATGTCCTGCAATGACGAACGCAGTTCATAAGTACCGTTATCAGCTATCACTTTCAGTTTACGATTATCTGAAGAAATACTGATGATTTTATCGACCGGCAGTATGATTGCCGTCCCTTTATCATCAAAGACCATCAGCCTGCCGTCAAAAGGATCACTTATTCTCATCATAAGTTCCCTGACCTCATCATCCATCTTTGCGGAAGTAATGATAACGTTTATATCCTGCTGATCACAATCTTCCCTGAATTCGATATTGATCTTTTTCATTTTGTCTTAATTATATGTGAACAGCAGCATTTATGGACTTTAACTCTATAATGCATGGTTTCATTATGCATGAGCGGTCGTTTCAGCGACATGAACGGTTTATTTTATGACCGCTTATACCTGTATTATTACCATTTAGACTTTAAATCTTTATAGTATTTTATCCTGCCAATAAAATGGAGGAAATGAGGTAAAGATAATGGAAAAGAACAAAATCTTAAAATGTTTACTGATCTTTTTGTGTTTTTTGAGGATTATTCTGCCAAAAGTTATCTATGCAGACGATCCGGCCGATGTAACAGAGCCGGTATCCGTATACGTCAGCAACGGTACAACTGAAGAAGTGAAATACGGTGATGTTACCGTTTCAAACGATCCGGTTAGCGAAACCACTCACTATGGACATGCCGTTAATGGAGATGCGATTGGGGAAGGATCCACAGTCAATATCACGACTGAAGACGTTGCGCTGAGCAATAATGCCAAAGA
Source organism: uncultured Erysipelotrichaceae bacterium (assembly GCA_902803055.1). Lineage (GTDB taxonomy): Bacteria > Bacillota_I > Bacilli_A > Erysipelotrichales > Erysipelotrichaceae > Colivicinus. The sequence goes on along the minus strand of CADCOR010000219.1, from coordinate 57 downwards.
AACAGAAATCTATCAGGGTATCGACGCCAGTGCCACTGATAAGGGAACAACAATCAT
>CADCOR010000218.1 GCA_902803055.1 uncultured Erysipelotrichaceae bacterium | reverse complement strand
ATGATATGACCTCCTCATATTCAATATTATTATTTTATATAAAATAAGTTCTTTAAAACAATATCTTATTGTAATTGATCAGAGTCAAAACGATATAGAAAACGATCATTCCGATAATGATCAGACTCTGTTTATCAATATGTTTAGTCAATAGACCGACAAATTCCCTGACCGCGGCATTGATCATGAAATACCACTTGGTCTTCGCTCCAACACCCTGTGCCCGCATCTTGATGCGCCGGGCAAATAAGCCGCTCCTGAAGACATGATAGTTGGTCGTTGAAAAAGCAACCTTGCCTTCTGGCTTGACAGCCATGATCTTCTCTTTGGAAAAAGCCATATTCTGTTGAGTATTGGCTGATTTATCTTCCTTGATGATCTGATCTTCACTGATACCCTGACTTAAGAGATACCTTTTCATCGCTTCTGATTCCGAGATCACTTCATCAGGTCCCTGACCTCCGGAAGTGATGAAGATCAGTTCCTTTCCGGTAGTCTCCTTCTGACGGCGATAGAAGCTTAAAGCCCGATCTGCCCTGCCCCTTAATAAAGGCGTGAGCGAACCATCTTTCATAAGCCCGCAGCCAAGTACGATCATGAAGTCTTTATCATAATCCGGTTCATAGCGGGAGACAATGATATTGGCAATGATCGTACCGATGACCATGCATTCAAAATAGAGATAGACAGCGGCAAAACTATGGGCAAACAGATCATGGATCATGACTTCCATTTCCGATCCCGAAACATAATAATCATAGCGGTACAGGAATACTTCGCCGCCAATCATCATCACCGCTAAAATAATGGCCAGCAGATTGGAAAAGCCAAAACCTTCATGTCTGATCAAAGATATATTTGATACTACCAGTCCTAAGGAAAAGATAAAGATCAAAGGAAAAGTCAGAAGCATGAAGTTTCGCGCCGAATTAAGGATCGTATTGATGACATCGAGATACGTGTAGTTGCCGATATTATGAGAGATCATCATGAAAATCAGAAGCTGTGTCAGAAACACAAAGAAAACAAACATGAAAAAACCGGCATAATAGATCGTATTATACGAATAGGGATTATACTGCAGCTGTCTGATAAATGCTCTTCCCAGCAGGAACATCACCACCAGCATATACGCCATCAGCAGCAGGCATATGGCAATATCCTGCTTGCCGATAATAAAAATAATGAGAAAAGCCACCATGACGATGGTGGCATTGATGATACTGTAAAGTTTAGGTTTTGTATCGATCGTATCGAATCTGATCATTGACTAAAAACGATTGCGCAAAGCCAGACGCTGGATGATATTGGTCCACAGATAAGGCAAGACACCTATGTCTCTGTTAAGAGTCTGTGGCAGTGTCGGCAGACGGTCATACAGGATCTGCAGATATTCATCTTCCGTTTTATTGAAGTTCAGGATCTCTATGGTATGTACACACTGGTTATTGAAACGGGAATTGAGTTTGTCGATGATGATGCCATCAAGATCAGCCTCATAATCGTCCTCAAAGATCTTCAAACTGATCCGCTCGCCGATCTTCAGATCATCTCCCTCATCAAGGATGACTTTAAGCGAATGCTCCGTCATGAAAGTCGTGATGCCTTCATAGACCTGTTCACGATCCTTGCAGGTGATGTTCACAAATTCACCATCTCTGACCTTAACCTCTTCATCATCGCTGTCCCTGCCATCGATCAGGAAAGTAGCCATTATCAGATAGAACATATTTCTGATCAGCCAGAAAAGGATGATGCACATCGGCAGGATCGTTCCAACACCTATATGCGATACAGCTCTGACGATGCCGATAAGTGAAAGGATGATCAGGACGATGAACGGCGCCATCAGGCGATAATCGACCTTATGTGATGTTTTTGCCCCTTTATCAGTGACCAGGAACTTCACTTCTGAGATGCCTAAAGTTTCATTCATGATCGGAATAAGCAGATACGGCATGACACTGGTCTCATAGATACCGCTCCATTTGCTGGAAACAAGATTGCCCGAAATGTTCTTCAGGCAGAGATCCTGGAAAAAGTACATCGGGAACCAATAGACCAGCAGATCGAGCCAGGTACACTTCAGGACCCGGACATTGAATACGGCAAATAAGATAGGCGAAACGATGTAGATCAGATTCTTCCAGGAAGAATACCAGTAAGTGACAGAGCTCCAGTAGCTGAGTTTCTGATCAGTGTTCAGATCTTTTCGGCTGAGCAGATGAAGCTGCTTGCCAGTCGAGATAACACCTCTGCCCCAGCGGCTGCGCTGTTTGATGTGCTCTCTGTATGTATTAGGAGTCTTGCCGGACGCCAATGGCGTGCTTAAGGCAAGCGATAAATAGCCTTTTGCCTCGATCAGCATACCGGTCGCAAAGTCTTCGGTGATCGTGCCGGTATAGAAACCGCCGATATCCTCAAGTGCCCGACGGCTTAATACAGTATTGGAACCGCCATAGATGACACTATTGGAAGAAGTCTTGCCGACTTCGATACTGCGATAGAAGAAGTCCTGCTCGTTAGGGATACGGGTCTCAGCGTATAAGGCATGCTGGAAGACATCAGGTTCATAGAAACACTGCGGCGTCTGTAACAGACCGAGATGGACGTCTTTATTCAATTTCTTGCTGCGCTTTTCGGCATCAACAAAGTACGGGATCGTCTTGAGTAAAAAATCGCTGCGTACGATCATGTCAGCATCAAGCGTCACGATAT
>CADCOR010000217.1 GCA_902803055.1 uncultured Erysipelotrichaceae bacterium | reverse complement strand
TACTCCTGACCATGATGGTCTTAAAGACAAGGTGACTCCGCAATATACCTATACCTTTAAAAACTGGGATCCTGTTCCTGTTCCTGTTACAGCTGAAGCTACATATAAAGCCGTATATGAAAAGACCATCAATAAGTATAAGATCAGCTTCATCGATCATTCCGGGACAATCAAGGAGATAGAAGCAGACTATGGTACGGCCATAAAGGACATCAGACCTGAAGATCCTGCAGGATATGAAGATCCTAAGGCCATCTACAGCTTCCTGCGCTGGGATCCGGAGATCTCGATGGTGAAAGGCGATCAGGTATTCACTGCCGTCTATGATTCGCAGATCAAGAGATACAGGATCAGCTTCGATATCAACGGGGCAGAGTCTGATCCGATCGCAGATCAGCTGATCGAATATGACGGAAACATCAGAAGACCGGCCGATCCTTCAAGAAGCGGCAAGGACTTCGCAGGCTGGTTCATCAATGATGTGAAGTGGGACTTCAATACCAGGATCAAGGGTGAGCTCACTTTGAAGGCCCAATGGATCGAAAGATCGCATGAGGAGACCATCAATGGCGTGAAAGTATCGGTAGCCACAGATGATCTGCAGGGTCAAAGTGCCAACAACCGCTACAACGACAAGCCTTTACTGATCATCGCCGGTAACGGCGTGATCGTGATCCCGGCCGGTCTCAAGGCGACAGTAAGTGTCCCAAGGTTCCAGAACAGCTACGCTATGATCGATCTGACAAAGCTGATATCTCTGACAGGCAAAGATCATATGTATGGCATCTATCTGGATGTCGAAAAGAGCGATATCCATGAAAACATCATCAGGGCAGACAGGACCAACGGCTACAGCGAGACGATCAACAGCGGCTTTACGGCCAGGTTCATGGAGATCTATGACAATGAAGGAAGCTCCAGAGAATACGACTATCCTGGCAGAGTCACGATAAATCTTGATCTTAAAGCCATGAACATCACACCTGAAGATGGCAAAGCAGGATATGTAAGGACACACTTACTGGCTCACAACTGCTCCGGAAGCAGTGTCGAATACCTGGGCATCACTATCTCGCCTGACAAGAGCCAGGGATCATTCAGTGTAACAGGTCTTTCACCTTTTGCCTTAGTATACAAAGACAGTGAAAAGACAAAGCCTGTGACTCCTGACTACATAGCTCCTAGAACAGGTGATTGATAGAAAAAAACCATATCCCATCAAAGACAGATACATAACAGCAAGAGCATCCATCAAGGGTGCTTTTGTTTTACTGCTTCTGTGCCACAACGTCCACGCGCATCGTATATAATTACAGAAAAGGAGATATAGAACAGTTATGGCAGATAAGAACATTAATGAAAACGATTTAGAAAAGGTATCCGGTGGTGCGATCTTCAAAGATTTCGATGATGATACCTATAACAGCGCCGGTGTTGAGATAACAGGACCGGGCTCTGCTTATGGTGAAGGCTTCTGGTTTAAGGGCGAAAGGATCCAAAGAGATGAAGCCGGCATCATAGTTGACTTCTATCATTTCTTTGGCCGACAGCCGGGATCATCTGAAGAAGCGATGGACTGGTACAGAAACAGCTTGGATTACTGAAGTCTTATTCCGGTGAATAACGAGAAAAGACCGCAACGTTAAAGGAAAAAAAGTTATGACTAATATGGATATAAAAGAACTGGAATCTGTCAATGGTGCCGGGATCGATAAGGTCAGCGGAGGCGATGGCACCGAAATGATCCCGAGGAGCGATAAGCCAAGATGCCCTGACTGTGGATCCGAAAATGTTGTGGTGGTATATACAATGGTCGACAGCAAGACCAAAAGAAGAGTCACCGATTACAAATGCAAACGCTGCGACCACATTTTCAGACGTACAACGTATGATAAGGTAGATTAGCAGAAAACCATGAGATCAGACTTGTTCTGATCTTTTTATTTAGGAATGTCCTGATGTTCGGTTTTTGTTTTGATCAAGATTACACTCCTATGGAGGTGATCAGAGTCAAAAACAAAAACTCTTATATCGGTGATAAAACGTTTCTATCTGATGTAGTAATATAAATACTTTTTTGCTAAATAACACAGACTGTCTGACTTTTCTTCAACAAAGAAGAAAGGTACTGATATGATTAGAAATTGTGAAGAAGCAAAGAAAAGATCAGTTTCCTGATCCTTGCTGGTCAGTCTGTTGTCTTTATAGAAGTTTGATCTCTGCGAGAATTATATACGCCAGTGGTTTTTCTTGATCAGCTCTATCACCTGTTCGTGTGTGAGCTTTTCATCGGTCGTTTTGTCTCTGTATATGTTTTTTCTATGATCGTTATCATACAAAGAGGCATCAATTCCGTGTTTTATGAGAGCCCTTTTTATGCTATTGGGGTCTAAGCCTTGACAAGCAAACGCTTTTTTGAGATCCGCAATCTCTTTCTGTGTTCCGCCACTGACGTTTTCAAGATCGTCATCTTTTATAGTATTCTTATTCATTGTCTTTCTTACCTTATCCTATATATTCCTGTATGCGGTCATTTCTTGACTGATACATGATCCTCTTTTGTCTGGCTGATCCATGAGGATAAATGTATGACTAAAAACAGGTTTTCTTATGAGCTGCTTCAGATGATGCGTATTTCACCAAGCTCCACAGCTTTTATCTCCTGGGCATAGTTACACTCAATGCATCTATCGCCGTCTTTTATGTCTTCTCTTTCGCCCATTATATAGC
>CADCOR010000216.1 GCA_902803055.1 uncultured Erysipelotrichaceae bacterium | reverse complement strand
TGCTTTCATTATTATTTTGGACTGGGATCCGCTGATAATTTTATTCTCGCTCGGTCATATCCTGTTTTTCTTCGGTCCGTTAGTCCTTTTTGCGGTCGCGGCAAGAAAAAGTTCGGCCCAATCTTATAAGGCTCTTGAGAAGCTGGCTGAAGATATTGAGATAAAGAAGAAAGCGATAGATTCAAAGATAGAAGAGCTTGAAGATGATTATGCATTTGAATATAAGAAACTGACCGGACTTGATCCTGAATCTGAAGAAGATACGGACCATGGTGTATCAGTGCCGGCGTCAGATGATACCGGTTCACATAAATTGTCCATGAAGAATGTCCAGTGTGCAAAATGCGGTGCCGCTCTGAGTCTGGACACGGAAAAGCGCGTTTATGAATGCGGATCATGCGGTGTCGCGTACGGCATCTCGCTTTTCTTCGGTTTGCCTCATGAGAAGGCATTGAATTCAATGAATATGGGCTTTTTTACTGAGGCAGACAAAAGATTCAGTCACATCCTTATGGTTGAACCTTCGGATTTTGAAAGCCTTTTGGGCCGTATCCTTTGTGCCGGACGATGGACAAAAGTCAGTGATATCTGCGTATCAGACGATCTTACTCTGACACGCATAAGATATGCACGGGGAGGGCTGCTTAAGGCGGTTTCATATTCGAAAGAACAGGACAAACCGTATTTCGAGTGCCTGAAGGAATATATTGAAGCGCTTGGTGCTCTTGCTGCGAACAGGCATAAGCAGAGGATCATCAACAAGGAACTGGATGTCGTCCAGACGAAGATAAGCGTTTATTCTGATCTTGTGGATATGTATGAAGTAACACGTGTTGAACGTGAATACATCATGTCGCGCTTAACACCACTTAAAGAAGCTGAACCTGCACTTGAGACTATTTATGATACGGCACGCTCGAAAGTATTATCAATGGCACGGGATAGCGTTCTTACTAAATAGATCGTCTGTATGGCAAGCGAATACGATTGATTTCGATTTTTTGCAGACTTATAATTATTTTGATGTCGTATATGCGACATCTGATAGGGATAGTTTTTTGAAGGAATAGGGATTTTTAAATGGGATTTAATTACGGATACAAGTTGAATGACAACCCGAAGCTCACATCTTTGGGTGAGATCAGTTTTGAGCCTATCACTGAAGCACACAGAGCAAGAGTTGATAGAGAAATCAAAAGATACCGTGCTGTAAGGAAAAATGGTGTTTTTAAGTCGATCATCTTTTTTATCATAGGTCTGGTTTTGGCGATGGCAGCCGTTTGGGTAGGCATCATGTTTATAAATGCCCGTGCACTTGCTTTTCTGCCGGGCTTCACCTCACTCTTTTTTATTGCTCTGGCGGTAGTCAATCTCATTAGATGTGTTTCCGTATCTGTATACGGCATAAAGAAAGGCATTGTAGCTGACAGAGAGACACACGAATTCTATATTGACGATGCATATGGTAATCCTGAGGTCACTTCAACCGATAGGGTTACTGTCAGATTTCCTGAAATTGATAAAGAGGTTTCCGTGGTGTGTGATGCGCGTACTCAGATGCACTGTATTCCGGGTAAGACAGTATACCTGTTAAGAACATCCAGAGGGATAATAATCTCTTATGATGATTAATGTATAATGTAGCAAAATATAGTCCTTGATGTATTACATCTCTGAATATCAGTAAGTGCCCCGAACTGGTTGATCTGATTAATACATACAATCCGGAAGAGCAAAAGGGCGGAAGTATCAGATACTCTGATGGCGCTACGCGCGCGCTGGTCGTTGATAAGGAAATCGAGTTGGTTAAAGCGTGACTATCTAAGACGATTGAGGAATCATAATGCATATTGTCATAGCTGAAGAAAACCAGATAAAAACAATTGTAGACATGTCTGTCAGAGCATTTGAAACAGACGTAAATGTTGGCGGCACAAAAGGTGACTGTCCGCCTGAATATGATTCGGTAGAATGGCATAAACAAATGGCTCGAGAGGGTCATTTGTATCAGGCAATGATAGGAAATGACATTGTGGGAGCCGCCCTCATATTCCCCGATGAAACAAAAAACAGTGTGTACATTGGCAGAATCTTCATTGACAGCGTTTACCATAGAAAAGGTTATGGAATTCTTTTAATGGAGTGCATAGAAAAGAAGTTCCCATCTGCCTCAGAGTTTAATCTGGATACTCCGAGCTGGAATATACGGACAAACGCCTTTTACGACAAATTAGGGTATCAAGTCATAAAAGAAGAGGACGGATTTGTTTTTTACAGGAAGACGAAATAGATTAATAAAGGGAAGCGGTGGTAGAGAAATATTTTAGTGGTACGGGTAATTCAAAGTATGCAGTTGAATTATCAATGATTCAAAGAATGTGCCAATTGCTTAACAGGAGAGAGGAAAAGCATGGAAAACACGAATGTATCAGAAGAAAAAATTATGACAGAAAGCGAGTTCTTCGAGGCGCAGAAGGAAGCCTTAAAGAAAAATATTCGTATTTGGACAGGTGTGCTTATTTACCTTCTGGTTGTCGGATTGGTATTATGCCTGATTGTATACGGCGTTGCTATGCTGACAATGTTCGTGATTAATCTTCTTTCCTTTCTGAAGACGAAAAAATTACTGGAGCGTATAGAAAGCGGCGAAGCCAGTGTAAAAGAAGTCTATGAATACTATGAAACATTGGGAAGCAGAACGATAAAGATCTTTGCGGTAAATATTTTCTTAGCCGGCGGATTTGGTGTTATCGGAACAATTAACGATATGAAATTGGCGCAGGCCGGAATCGAAGAGGGAGGCAAAATTCTCGGAGATGATTACAAGAATGAAAGAATTGCGAACGATCCCAATGCACAGCGGAAATATTGTGTTTTCTGCAAGAGAAACAAAGCGGAAGCGGTTTTTATTTATAGGCTGACAGACGGAGTGATCTGTTCCAGATGTTTATCAGAGTATTCATCTATGCTTCCGAAACGAGTTGAAGATCCGGCTCTTCTTAAATCTTCAGATACTGCACATTATCTCCCGTCAGAGAAAGCCGTTGTTAAACTGTCTTCAAAAGACTTGGAAGAACGTTATGAATACTTAAAAAAGAATCAGGAAGAATATTCTAATTTTACTCCGACAAAAGTTATTTGCGATGGCTGTTTGGAACTGGATGAAACGAATTCTCTTTTCCGTATTGTATCCGCAAGTGATTTTGAGAGCACAAGAGCCGGTGTATCAAGCGGGCTGGTTCATCCGTACAGTACAGTAAAAGGTATTGCTTATGAAATGATTTATGAATATGAGACCCCGTATGATAACACTAGCGGAGGCTGGAAATACACGTATCAAAATTCCATTATATTAGCAATAGATAATCCGTATCTGAAAGAGGAAACATTTACATTGAAGAAAATACCGACTAATTTCTTTGCAAATTCCAAAAAGCCTCAGATTGAATATGCTGAGCAAACTATAAAAGAATTGCAGGAGATCTTTAACAAGCCGGTTTTGGCAAGCAGAAAAGTACGTTGTTAATCCAATTCGGATAAATGATGGGATAATGGAGAATGACATGACTGAAAAGGATTATATCTGCAAGGATCAGGACGGAAACATCCTTGTTTCGATTGAAAAGATGAGCGAAGAAGAGCTTTCTGATAGCCCTTTGTTTACTCATTGTCTGGCTGTCGTTAAAGTGGGGAATGAATATCTTCTTGGCCGCAACAAATGGAGAAACAGATATGAGATCTTCGGCGGCTGCAGAGAAAAAGGTGAGAGTTCCCGAGACTGCATATTAAGGGAATGCAATGAAGAGTTTGGCTTTTCTTCTGCGGATATAACTTACATAGGAGCTATGAAATATCTTCTTAAGCCGGACTACTTTTCCCAAAAAGAAAGAGAAGAATTCGGAGGACTGTATGGGATCTCTTTGCCGGATATATCCTTAGAAGACTTATATAGTAGCATAAAGGATAAGGATGAGATAACGGATCTGAAGCTTTACAGCCAGGTTAAGGATATAGAACCGATAGCCTTAATTGATGAAAAACTTTTGGAATACTACATATTCTGAAATCTTAAAGCGGACATGAAAAAGTCAGGAATACCAACAGAACACAGTGAAGCCTTTACGGAGTTTTTCAGACAGCTGAATGCTACCGGAATGGAGAGAACATATGGTGCTTACTCTCCTTATACTTTGGATAAAATCTATGACTGGGAAAGAGCCGATGTAGAGAAAACGATCTGGCGTAGTTTTAAGTATTCAAACGATGCTGATCTGGCTGAGTTGGTTTCAAAACTTCAGCTGTACGATGGTATTGAGTTATTACAAGAAAAATACAAAAAAGGGGTGGCCGCCTCGGAGTATTCCTGGCAAATGGTGTTTATCGCCGAAACCCTATATAAGGTCACTCTAAATGACGATTACCTGGATTGCATAATCGGGTATTACGATAAGACGAAAGATTTTGCATTAGTAGCAACTTTGTCGCATTTGAAACCATGCAAAAAGCTCTACCGTTTTTTCACTTCCGTATATCTGAACAGCGATGACAAAATTGCAAGAAATGAAGCAGTCCATGGAATGCTTTGTTATAAAGGATACATCAAAGATCCTGAGAATTTTGAGGAGAGTGCTGGGTTTGTAGATATGCATAGGGCATTTAGGTCAGATGACTGCTTAGTACGCAAAAAGAAACTCATAAGCTTTGAAAATGGTGAGTTTGACAATATTCCACACACTTAAACTAATACACGAAGTTTAATTGCAATGTGAAAGACCGGATTACGACATGCGTATCCGGTCTTTTTGCTGATTATTTACTGATGCTTTAAGCAGCCAGTTTTTCGAGACGGCGGTTTAATGCTTCTTTGGGCATAGCTCCGACAACCGTATCTGTTACTTTGCCGTCCTTGATGAATACGAAGCAGGGAATGCTCTGAATGCCAAACTTCATGGCGAGTGCTCTTTCTTCATCTACATTAACCTTACCGATCTTTACCTTGCCTGCATACTCAGTTGCAAACTGTTCGATGAGAGGTGACATCATGCGGCAGGGACCGCACCATTCTGCATAAAAATCGATCATTACGGGGATGTCGCTCTTGATTACTTCGTTCTCATAGTTATTCTCATTAAATCTGAATTCCATTTTGATTTCCTCCTGTTTGAATTCGTTGTTGATACTTCAAGTATATCTGGTATACTTTTTGTATCAAGTACGCAGATTATATTTACCTGGTACGGAAAAACTTACCGCTGCCGTGCATCAGGAGGTAACCATGAAAAAAGAACCGTTATGTGAAGATATTGCAGGCAAAGGTTGCGGCCTTAAGCGCGTTCTGGATATTATAGGAGGTAAGTGGAAGATCCTTATCCTCTGCCTGATAGATCAAAAAGAAGTAGTGCGTTACGGTGAACTGAGAAGGGGAGTATTCGGCATTACCAACACTATGCTCGCCACATCATTAAAAGAAATGGAAGCAGACGGTTTGGTTCTCCGTACACAATACGATGAGATGCCCGTCCGCGTTGAATACGAACTCACTGATAAAGCAAAAAGTATAATTCCCATACTTCTTGAGTTAAAGAAGTGGGGAGAAGATAATATCTAAAATAGTCAATCATTATTCTTTCTCGCGTAAAAGGGAGATCTAATATATGTCACAGGATTATCAGTTAATTGACGGAATCAATGTCACGAGTTCAGAGGTAAAGTGCCCCGGTTGCGGTACCGCCATTGGCGTGAAGTTCGATCCTGCAACAGGAACATTGGTATGTCCTTTCTGTGGCTTGAATTCAAAACTTCCGACTCCGCAGAATGCTGCTGTTACTGCAGAATTTGATTTCAATTCTGCTTTGCAGCGTGCCAACGTAAACTGGGGCAGGATCAAAAAGCTCGTAGAGTGTTCGAACTGCGGAGGCCAGTCTCTTTATGATGCTGAGCAGATTACAGGTGCCTGTCCTTTTTGCGGATCAACGAGCGTAGCACCTGCAGCAGAAAATAATCAGATTATGGCGCCTAATGCCGTCATTCCGTTTGCGGTCACAAAAGAAATGGCAGAACAGATCTTTATGGATTACATAAAGAAGTGCTGGGCCGTTCCCAAAAAAGTCTATAACTGCAAACTCGAGAACCTGACAGGCGTCTATCTTCCGTTCTGGACATTTGATGCTTTAACAGCTTCACGTTACTGTGCATTCTTCAGAAAAGACAGGGACGCTCAACTCGAAATGCTTGAGAGGGACTGGTTTGAATATGTTGATGATATCGTTGTCTGCGCTTCTGCCAAGGTTAAAAATCCGTATATTCCCAAGCTCCAGAACTACGACATTACAAAAGCCGTTCCTTATTCTCCCGAATATCTTGCAGGTATCCCTGCCGAGCGTTATACGCTTGGATTGGACTATTGCTGGGAACGCTCGAAAGAACAGATTACCAGGAAACTGAAAAAAGATATTCATCTTGCTGACCGCCGTCAGGATGTCGACTGGATCAGAACAAATTACTATAACGTTAAATTCAGATGCCTTCTGGCACCTATGTATTTCGGTTCGTTTAAGTACCGTAAGAATACCTATCATGTAGCCATAAACGGCCAGACCGGTAAGACATTGTTTACTGTGCCCAGATACTTCGCGCAGATGATCATAGTTGCTGCTATAGCATCTATTCTGACTTTGGTCGGACATTTTGCGCTTGTGTATTTATTCCCGGATTCACCGTTGATGTGGTTTTACAGGTTCATTTATGGCGGATAACTGTTTTTAATGAGTGAATACGATCCGGTTTGAATATTTTCGGTTTTTTCTGAAATTATGTGTGAAAACGCATATTCTTATTCGTCTTATAGGTGAGATCTCAAATACCGAAAAAGGAAGGTAACTAAATGAACAATGAAGCTGTGTTGAGGCTTTTCGATACATACGCTGACGATGCGTTCCGTCTGGCGTATTCGTATCTGGGTTCAAGACCTGATGCCGAAGATGTTGTTCAGGATGTTTTTGTAAAGCTTATAAGATCCGATATCACTATCAACAGAGGCAGCCTTTTTGGGTGGTAAGATCACAGCGCGTTTTCTTGCGGAATGGAATGTTATAATATTTCCGTTGGAGATATCGTCTTGATATAACGCGTGTTTTTCGGGAAGTGAGAACAAAGATGGTAATTGAAAAATGTTCTTTGAAAGATGTTGACAGATTGGCTGAATTGAACAAACAGCTTATCGAAGACGAGAAAAGCGACAATAAGATGGAAGTGCAGGAATTGAGATCCAGAATGGAGATGTTCCTGCAGACTGATTACAGTGCGTATTTCTTTCTGGAAAACAATGAAGTGGTTGGATATGCATTGGTTAATGAGCATTCCAAGCCGGTTTATCTCAGGCAGTTTCTGATCGATAGAAAATACAGAAGAAATCATCTCGGCAGTAAAGCAATTGAATTGTTGATTAGTGAATTGGCGGTATCTGAAATGGATATCGAAGTTCTTTCCTGGAATGAAACAGGAATGAAGTTCTGGGAAAGCTGCGGATTCGTTGAGAGAAGCAGATGCATGAGATTATCTAAATAAAAGAGAAATGATATGGCATTTGATAACACAAATAAACGAGATGTATTGATAATGGCTGATTTTCCTAATATCGATAAGATAAAGGAAATACAGAAAAAGTACTATGACATAGCAGATAAGATAGAACCGCATATTGCTGTTACTTTTCCTTTTGATTCTGATATTTCTGATGAAGAATTATATGAAAAGCTGAGTAAAGCAGCAGAAAAATATAAACCGTTTAAGATAACGTGTCATGGTGTTTCCACGCCTGTTGGAGAACCCAATTACAGATTTTTAGATGTTGTGGAAAACAAAGATATTATCCAGGATCTCATTCTTCTTTTCTACAAGGTAAGCTTCACTAACTTTAGGCATAAAAACTCCATTAAGAAATAAAAACGACAATACTGTCGTTTTTATCATATGAAGTATCAAATGTCAATCCAGACAAGCAGACCAAGAC
>CADCOR010000215.1 GCA_902803055.1 uncultured Erysipelotrichaceae bacterium | reverse complement strand
ATGCGTGAGACTTTCGGTCTCGATCAGGGGAGGTATGAAGGCGGTCTGGCCTATGAGTTTGAGAGACGCAGCGATGTCAACCTGATGAAAGGGGCGATGCTGATGGCGGATGCGGTCTCGACTGTATCACCAACCTATGCCAGGGAGCTTCATACCAAGGCTTTCGGCAAGGGGCTTGAAGGAGTCTGCGATCTCGTGGAATCCAAGATGTATGGCATCCTCAACGGTATCGATCCCGATCACTATGATCCGACCAAGGATGAAAGGATTGTTGAAAACTTCTCGGTAAAAGATCTCAGCGGCAAGCAGAAATGCAAGGAATACCTGCAGGAGACTTTTGGTCTCAAGAAGATGAAAAACTGGCCTCTATTCGTCGTCGTGGCCAGACTTGTCGAACAGAAGGGCATCGATCTGATCAGATATATCCTGCCGGACATGATGAAAAAAGGCATGCAGCTGATCATCTTCGGTCAGGGTGAACAGAATTATGTCAACTATTTTGAATGGTGCAAAGAACGCTATCCGGGACAGCTGGGCTTTTCTTCCAACTACAGTGAAGAGATTGCGGCTCGGGTCTTCGCGGGTGCCGATTTCTATCTGATGCCTTCAGCCTTTGAACCGTGCGGTCTATCCCAGATGATGGCGATGCGCTATGGCACGATCCCGATCGTTCATGAGACCGGCGGACTTAAGGACTCTGTACGTCCGTATTCTGATTTTGACGGTATCGGTGATGGTTTCTCCTTTGTCGGCTACAACTCCAAATCGTTGTCGCTGGCGATCGATGAAGCCGTCAAGGTCTACTTTGCCCAGCGTGAGACTTTTGAAACGATCAGAGAGCGCTGCATGAAGAAGGATTTCTCCTGGAAGAAATCGGCTGTCGCCTATCTCAAGATGTATGCGGATATCTGCGGCAACGGTTTTGATCCGAATGTCACATTCAATGATGCCTATGACGTCCTGAAAGTCGTCTATGATTCCTTTGACTTCTCAAAGAACAAGTTCCTGCAGGAACAGGACGATGATTATGAAGTCGTCGTACAGATCAGGATCGAAGGTCCGGGTGAAGGCACTTTCTATATCAGAATAAATAAAGACGGCTATACGATGGAACCATACAACTACAAGGATGCCGATGTCTATCTGGCGACCACGATCGACAATCTCTATGATATGTCACAGGGCCGGACTTCATTTGACAGACTGTATGTGAATGGTCAGCTGAAAGTGGAAGGCAATATTTCCAAGGCGGCCGAATTAAGAAATCTGCTGTTTCAGTTAAGAGGTGAATAAAATGAAAATTGTAATAAATGAACGCGGTTCAGAAGCATTCTATAAAGAAGTAGTAAACATATCAGGTCAGTATCGCTTTCTGCTGCAGAACAAAAACTATAAGCTGAAAGATTATTTCAAGCAGTTCAAAGTACTGCTGATCGCTGGCTGCACGGTCCTGGTTCTGCTGCTGATCATGTGCTTTGCCTGGGGCTTCAAGACCTTTGATTACGTCGCGATCATCGGCTTAGGCCTTACGATGATCATGTGCTGTGCCTATCTGTATTCATTGAACAGATATAAGAACGCCATGATGACCGAAGCAGGCGAGTCAACACTGAATCTGGATGAGGAAGGCGTCGAACTGAATAAGAAAGATGCCCAGGTCTACAGAAACAGCTGGAACAATATCGAATGTGTCATTATCGCTAAGGAAGCGCTGGCTTTCATGCCTAAGATGAAGACCGGGATGATGATCTGCGTAGAAAGAAAATATGAAGAAGAGATCTTAAACTGGCTGAAGGAAAATAAAGCCGAGATCGAAATAAGAAATCTCTGATACAGAAAGATCACTGTTAAATACGGCAGTGATCTTTTTTGTTTATTGCGATATTTATTAATTTTCTGCTCAGCAAAAGCGGGCAGTTAAGCTATAATAACGGTATGGAAAAAAAGAATAAGCGAGTAATAGAACTTGATTATGCGAAGACCATCGCTATCTTTTTTATGGTCATCATTCATGTGTTTGAAGAACTGTCAATTTTCGGTATCGAAGATAAACTTCCTTCCGGCTTCATGGAGAATTACGTCCAGTTTACGGCGGGACCATATGCGGCACCATTATTCATATTCGCCATGGGTTTTGGTGCGGTTTTCTCGCGCAATCAGGATCCTGAAAAGATGTTCAAGAGAGGACTGAAGCTGCTGGCAATGGGCATAACGCTCAATCTTGCCAGAGATGTGCTTCCGCGTCTGCTTGTCTGTTTAATATCTGATACTTCTCCTGTATGGGAAGTTATGCGCTATCAGATCTTCAATATCGATGTCCTGCATTTTGCGGGTCTGGCGTATATGCTGACAGCGCTGTTTAAAAAGCTTAAGGTACCGTATCTTGCTTTGATACCGATTGCTGTGCTTATGCAGGCAGTTGGAAATCTGATCTCGCTTCACTATACTCCTGAAGGATTCTGGGAACTGCTTTTCTCGTATTTCATCTTTACCGGTGATCTGTCCTGCTTCCCGCTTCTTACCTGGTATCTGAGCATGGCATTCGGTATCGTTGTTGGTGAAGAAGTAAAGAAGTTTGTGGGTGATGCGGATCTGGAATTCAGCCGTGCCTTCTGGGGCTGTGCCTGCCTGCTGACAGGCTTTCTCAGCGCCAGCGATATCAACGGGATCGATCATCGCATCTACTATGCCCTGTATGACAACTTCCTGTACAAGCAGACTTTTTTCAATTTTCTGTACAACAGTCTTGTAATCATCATGCTTCTGGCGGTGATCCACTTCGTCAATCGCAAAAAACCGATTGCTTACGGCTTCTTCAATTTCTGCGGAACCAATCTGACCACGATCTATATAATCCAGTGGCTGATCATCGGCTGGATATCCTCCTTTAATGGCTATCTGCATATCGAGCCGGGCTTTTCAGGATCAATAGGACTTGGTATCATTATTGCCTTGATCTCTATGGGGATCACAAAGCTGCTTCCGCCAATCAAATGGTAAACAGCAGGAAATCAAAAACGGATCAATGTATTGATAAACGCACGATATTTCGTGCGTTTCTGCTTGCAGTATGATTTATGTTCAGAATTGCTTCAGCTGTTGTTTACGACATCCATCATCTGGATAATCATTGCCCAGGGATACTCATAGGTATAGCCGCTATAGCGTTCCCGTTCCCGGTCAGCTTCTTTATGATATACAGCACAATAGTATTCATTTTCTCTTTCGATCCTGCCGTCTTCGCTTTCAAAGAAAATGACGAAGTATTCTTCAGGTGAATCATATGCCGCCAGATAAAAAATGTTATCTTTGAATTTCTTGAAATTGACTGCAGAAGAATCAAGCAGATGCAGATCGCCATATGAGTTGGATGCTTCGATTATTTCGTAGCTGTCGAGTGTACCGGTGTATTTTTCGTTGGTGATCTCATCCCAGGAGTTTTCAAAGTCACTCAGGATCAGTATCGGATCGCCGCCGCTGAAAGGTTTTACTTCATCATAGACGAGCGTTACCGGATCATAGGTCTTGCCGTCATTAGTCATCACTCTGGTCTCCTGTCCCTTGACATGTACTTTAAATTCCAGACCGTTTCTTGACCAGTTGTCAGCGTAGCAGTATTTGTCGAGCAGTTCGATTGCATAGAAGCTTCCTTTCATATAGGTGGAAGTCCTGTTGCCTGCTTCATCATATTCATAGTGCTCTCGATAAACTTCGCGGACTGTAAAGATGTCAGACCAGTTGGATGCATCAAGGGCAACGCTGCTTTGAGCGTCTTTTAACTCCTGATAGCTCACTGCATCTTCCGGGGTAAAAGTGAATGTAAAATTTTCGCCCTCTTTCAGATAAGCTTCAAAAGAGATTTCAGTAATTTTATTGTCAGCGGGTTTAGCGGCATTATCAGATCCGCAGCCGCTTATGATCAGCAAAAAAACAAAGATAACGGCAAACTTTTTCATGGGTGTTCCTTTCATACAGCGTATATTTATATTGTACATAATAAACAACAGAATAAAGCAGGTAATATAATAGTAGTTAAGTGATAAGAGAAATTAAGGAGATATTATGACTAAGTTTCATTTTGCAGGGAGATATAATGGCGATCCGGAAAGCCTGCCATCACACGAGCCGGTTGAAGGGGCAGTCATCTTCAAAGAAGCTGAAAATCAGAACAAGCTTGCCATTATCATGAACTCGATTGCGATCATTATTGCGATCGTTACCGTCGGTTTTTATTTCGTCCGCAGCAGAAGTCCATTAAGTATGGTCGGTCTTATCCTTTCGATAGTGACGCTGGTACCGCACGAGTTTCTGCACGCCATCTGTTTTGAAGGCGATGTGTACATGTATGAGAATCTGAAAAAGGGAATGCTGTTTGTGACAGGACCGGGATCTTTCTCCAAAGCCGGTTTCATCTTCATGTCGATGCTGCCAAATCTGGTCTTTGGCTTTATTCCGTACATCATCTTTCTGATCGACCCGAGCCAGACCCTGCTTGGTACTTTAGGCGCCATCTCGATTTCTTCCGGTGCAGGTGACTACTACAATGCCTTCAATGCCCTGACGCAGATGCCGAAAGGTTCAAGAACCTATCTGCGCAATTTCCGCTCCTACTGGTATATGCCCAAGGACAATGAGAAATAATGGTAATATAGAAATATGAAAGAAAAAGATAAAGAACTGCTGGAAGAAGAAACGGATCCTGAAGATTATCAGGATGATTTCGATTCCTGGGAAAAACTCAGAAATGATGACCCTCAGAAAACACTGACAAAGGTGCTGATTGTTTTACTGATCATTGCCCTGATCATCCTGGGTGCTGAACTGGCAATCATCTATCTTTAACATGTCTGAAAAACAGCAGGAACAAAGGCTCGAAGAAATGAGCCTTTTTAATTTGAATAGAAGTACGATTCACTATAAGTATTATGATAGAAAAAAGTTTAATGCATCATACATTTTTCTGAATATCTGTTTCCTATT
>CADCOR010000214.1 GCA_902803055.1 uncultured Erysipelotrichaceae bacterium | reverse complement strand
ATAGTTTCTGATCGTCTCATCAATGAAATCAAAATTTTTATTTTCTTTTATCAGTTCAATGGTTTTATTGATGGCCAGTATTTCTTCCCCGCCGGTTGATAGCGAATCAATGACGGAAACCTTGGCTGTGGGGTTGGCGTCCGTATACATTTTAGCTGCACTGATGGCAGAATTATAGGAACCGGATAAAGCTGAGGTGATGGTGAAGACGATGATTTCATCAGCACCTTCAAAGGACTGCAGCCAGGCATCGATTGAAGGACAGGAAGTGTATGAACGGCCATGATAAGCAGCCAGATAATCCAGCATTTCTCTGACGTTCAGCTTTGCATCATCGACAAAAGATCTTTCATCAGTATAGATGATCAATGGCACGGCTTTAAAGTCGGGATAATCAGCAGTATAAAGATCACAGGATGAATCAGCGACAATTCTAATCATATAAGCATCATTTCCTTTCATATGAATTGTATGTTGCATAAGCTGATGATAAAATGTACAAAAAGGGCAAAAATGTCACAAATGTGACATAATCAGCATTTTTGTAACAATATGAAAATCAAGACTGAACTGAATAAAAGAACATTAAAGACGAGAATGGCGATCGGAGAAGCGATTCTGGATGAACTGGAAAACAAGGACTTTGATCAGATCCGGGTTTTAGATGTCATCCGCCGGGCTGAAGTATCACGGATGTCCTATTATCGCTACTATGAAAACATCTATGATGCCTTGTGTGACTATCTCGATATCATCGTCACTGGCTATATGATCGAGGGCGGTGAACTCAAGAATCCGGAGCTTTTCATGAAACTGGAACACATCGAGTTTTCTTTGAACTATTTTGACTGCTATGCCCGTTACTTCATGATCCTGAATCGCAGCGGTCTTTACAATATTCTGATTGATGCGATAAATGAGTACATGCTAAAAAACATCCTGCCGCAGAAGAAACTGCACATGTTTGAATTGTATGCCTATGCCGGGGGACTGCTCAATTCTTTCATCAAATGGGAAGAAGACGGCAAAAGAGAAAGCGCCGCGAATGTGGCGCTGATGATCTATCGTTTATTCAACCATAAAGAGGTCGCAGATTCTTTATAGTGAATTTTCTTTGATCTGTTTTAAGATCGTTTTGACCGCTTTGCGGATATTGGCCGGTGAGGTTGCCAGATTGATTCTGACCCAGCTTCTGTAATCAGGATCAAAGCTTTCTCCGGGATTTACCAGCAGATGACACTTCTCCAGCAGGAAATCAGCACCGCTCATTTCCCCGCAATAAGGAGCCAGGTTTACAAACAGCAGATATGATCCTTCAAGATCACACATCTTCAGATAAGCAGACAGTTTATCTTTGAAATAGCAGTAGTTTTCATAGATCAGTTCGTTTACGCTGTCAAGCCATTCCTTGCCATATTGAAAATTATAGTAGGAAGCAAGGGCGTTGAAGGCGTTGACAGATCCGGCATGAATAGACTGCTGGTAGGCAATGAACTTTTTGCGCAGGCTATTGTTGGGGATGACCACATGGCAATGTGAATAGACAGCCAGTGAAAAGGTCTTTGAGACGGCATTGATGGATATGATGTTATTCTGATATTTCTTTAAAGATAAGGCTGGAGTAAAACTGTGTCCCTTCATGATGATGTCGCCGTGGACTTCATCAGCAACGATGATGACTTTGTTTTTCTTGCATAGTGCAAAGAGCTTTTCGAGTTCTGCTTTTGAGAATACGCGGCCTAAAGGATTGTGCGGTGAGCACAGCATCAGCATCTTAACCTTATTTCTGATTATCTTCTTTTCAATATCCTTGTAGTTTAAGACAAAGTGTCCGTTTTCATTGATCATCTTTGATTCGACGACTTTGCGTTTAGTGGAACTGATCGTGCCCTTGAATGGCGGATATAAAGGAGTATTGATCAGGATCGCATCACCTTTTTCGGTCAAGGCACAGACCAGCTGATGCAAGGCATCTACGGCACCTCTGGTGAAGCGGATGTGTTCCTGCTTATATGTGATGCCGTTTCTTTCAAGCTGATAATTATTGTAGACTTTATAGTAATCTTCCGGCAGATTGTTGTAGCCGTAATCACCAAAACGGATGAATTCTTCAAGCTTTTCGATGACTCTTTCATCATCTTTGAAATCCATATCAGCTACCCATAAGGGCAGAGCTTTGAGTTTGCGTCCTCTTTGCCACTTGACGGTATTCTGCTTCGAGCGATCGATATAGTATTTTTCTGTAAAAGTCTTGCTGTCCATATTCATTACCATCCTATTTATTATTATAGAATATGGATATGGAAGTAACTTATAACTGCTGGCATGGCTGTCATAAAAAATCAGAAGGCTGTCTGCACTGTTATGTCTATCGCCGTGATGAATCGATCGGCAAGGATGCCTCATTTGTCTATAAGACAGCAGCTTTTGATCTGCCTGTAAGAAAAAGAAGAGATGGTTCCTATAAATATGAAGCAGGAACAGAATTTCTGTTATGCTTCTCATCGGATTTTCTGATCGAAGAAGCTGATGAGTGGCGCAAAGAGGTGCTTTCTTTTATTAAAGAGCGAAGCGACTGTGATTTCTTCTGCATCACCAAAAGACCGGAAAGGATCATGGAATGCCTTGATCCATCAGAATATCCCAATCTGAAGATCGCCTGTACGATGGAAAATCAGAAACGTTTTGATGAAAGGGCACCGATCTATTTAAATACGAGCCTGGCTTTTAAGCAAGTCGTGATCGAACCGATGCTGGAGGCTGTCGATATGTCGGCTTATATAGACAGGATCGATTCAGTCTATGTGGGAGGGGAGTCTGGTGAAGAGGCCAGGATTCTGGATTTTGAATGGGTGAAAGATATCAGACGTCAGTGCATAGAAAAAGACGTCGCTTTTCACTTTCATCAGACCGGAGCCAGGATTCAAGTTGACGGACGTCTTTATGAGATACCCCGCAATAAGCAGCACTCTCAGGCTGCCAAAGCTTTCAAGGATCAGTATTGAATCTTCTGCAATACTTCCTGAGCCTTTTCTTCGCCAAGAAGTTCTTTGATGATCAGACTGGCAAACTCAAACGCTGCCCCTAAGCCCTTACCGGTAATGAAGTTTCCGTCTTTGATGGCTTTGACTTCAGCTGCCGGTGTAAGTCCTGATTCAAATCCCGGGAAACAGATAAAATGTTCATTTCTTAAAAGACCTTTGTGGATCAGGATCGAAGGCGCAGCACAGATCGCAGCGATCAGTTTGTTTTCTTTGACGAAGTCATCGATCAGTTTCTGGACGCGTTCATCATTCTCCAGATTTTTAGTGCCTGGCATGCCTCCCGGCAGGATCAGACAGTCATATTCAGCCGGATCGATCTCATCAAGCAGTCTGTGGGCTTTGAAACGCACTTCATGGGAAGAAAGGATTTCATCAGTGAAGCCGACAAGATCAGTCTTGATTCCTGCACGATAGAGCAGATCATAAGTGATCAGGGCTTCACACTCTTCCAGACCGTTATTTACGATTATCATTGCTTTCATGTTGTTCACTTCCTCTTTTCTATTATAGATGTTTTTTGGTGTAGAATAGTTATGTATGAAAAGAATCATGAGTCTTTACGAAAGCTGCAAGACCCCGATCAGAGTTACTTTTTTTGGTTTTCTGCTGATCGCCTTCGGTTTTCTGATTCAGAATGAAAGTGTAAACGTCTTTTACACTTTCCGTTCCAGTATTATCCTGTTTGTTGCTGAACTGTGCCTGAGGATCGGTGAGATCATCATCATGAATCTGCCGATCATTTTTATGCTGAACATCGTCTGCAAGAAGGCGAATAACGCTTCGCCGGTCGTCATGGCTTTGGTTGGCTATTTCACTTTCTTAGTCACTACGATGATGTTTGCCCCGCAGAACCTGCCGCAGCAGGCTTATGCGACAGGCTATGGCATCAACTCTGTCTTCAAGCTCAGCTCTTCGCAGCGTCTGCCTTTAGAAACAGGCATGATCGGTTCTTTGCTGGTGGCTTATGCGACAAGGACGGCTTTTATCTTTTCCCGGCACAGAGGTTCATATTCTCTGACCAATATCGTTTCCAGAGAAATGGCCGGACTCATCTATAATTTCACTTTCTGTTTTTTGTTGGGACTCGGTGTTGCCTATGCCTTTCCGATCTTTTTTACTTATATTCAGCGTTCGATCAGTTTCATCGGTCAGGATCTGCTTGACCCTTTCCGCATTGCGATCTATTCGACCGAAGATCGTGTCTTATCGATCCTGGGACTTGGCAATGTGATCAGGCAGCCGTTCTGGTATACGGCAGCCGGCGGTTCCTATTCCAACAGCATTACCGGCCAAAGCGTTATGGGCGATGTCAATATCTGGACTTATCTCAAGGAATCAAATGCGACTTATATCGGAGCAGGCCGTTTCATTACGCCGTTCTACATCATAAATATGTTTATCATTCCAGCCTTCCTGATGGGCACGGTCTTTTCGATGACCGATCGGATCGACAGAGGATATCTGCTGATCGAAATGATTGGCCTGTCCTTATTCTCGATCGTGGCTGGCAATCCTTTGCCGTTTGAGTTTCTGATGCTGTTTACCTCACCGGTTCTGCTGCTGATGTATATGGTACTGATCGCCATCGTATCAGGAACACTGATAAACTATGAAGCTTTCCTGGGTTTCTCCAGCCGCATCACCAATACGACGATCGCGATGCCAGGCTCATTCCCGGATTTCATCATCAATATCCGTAATGCTTCATTGATCCCTTCGATCAGGGTCATTCTGATCGTCGGTGTCATTTCCTTTATAATCATGTTTGCGCTGACGATGTTCTACTACCGCTATCTGGCTTTTGACTTCATCAGATCGGCAGAAGCCACTGAACTGGTGGAAAAC
This sequence comes from uncultured Erysipelotrichaceae bacterium, assembly GCA_902803055.1. Lineage (GTDB taxonomy): Bacteria > Bacillota_I > Bacilli_A > Erysipelotrichales > Erysipelotrichaceae > Colivicinus. The sequence goes on along the minus strand of CADCOR010000214.1, from coordinate 3,131 downwards.
ATCATCCAGGGTGCCGGCGGTTTAGATAACATCGATCATGCCGGTTCCGGCTTCTTCAAACTGAACTTATATCTTGTTGATCCGGAGAAAATTTCGATCGAAAAACTCCAGCAGATCGGCGTCAGAAGAATCGTGGAAACCAGGGATGGACTCAGTTTTGAACTGGGCACTTCCTGCAGTACAATATCCCGTCGGATAAACAGAAAACTGGGTTTTTGATTGTCTTTGGTTTTATTGACATTGATCCTCAATTGGCTTAAAATTGAATAGTAATTTTGAGGAAAGGTGGCTATTATGGCAGCAAAAAGAACGTATCAACCTAGTAAAAGAAAACGCCAGAATGTTCACGGCTTCAGAGCCAGAATGAAAACTGTTGGTGGACGTAAGGTATTAGCCAGACGTCGTGCAAAGGGTAGAAAGGTATTATCCGATTAAAGTCACTTAGGTGGCTTTTAATTTATTTATCAGCGATGAAAAAACCATATCGTATCAAGAAAAATGAAGAATTCGGCAAGATCATAGCTCTCAAGCAGACCATGAAGAGTCCATCTTTTTTCATGCACTATAACAAGAGGGCTGAGGAGCACTGCCGGGTTGGTATTTCAGTCACCAAGAAACTGGGCAATGCAGTGGAAAGAAACAGGATCAAGAGACAGGTCAGAGCGATGCTTGACGAAGTTCTTGATTTTGAAAACTTTCCTTATGATCTGATCTTCATCGTCAGAAAAAGCTATAAAGAGAGGTCCTTTTCCCGCAATAAAAATGATTTGGAAACTCTGCTTAAAAAGGCTATAATATAACAGTATGAATTTAAAGGAGAGTTTCATGAATAGAAAACGCTTAAAACGCATACTGGCAATCGTCGCGATAGCGTTTGTATTAACAGGCTGTTCAACATCAAATGAACTGATTACATTAGATACAAAGTTTACGGATGCGATGAATGATGGTTTCCTGAGTGCGCTGATCACTTATCCGCTTGCCCAGGCCATCAACTACCTGACTCCAAAAGTCGGCATCTTCATGGCTATTTCGATAGTCACGATCATCATCAACGCAATTGCGACAGCTTTCACCTTCAAATCTTCGCTGGCTATGCAGAAGATTCAGGAGATCCAGCCGGAATTGCAGAAGATCCAGGCCAAGTATGAAGGCCGAAGCGATGAAACTTCACAGCAGCGCATGGCTATGGAAATGCAGCAGCTGTATGCCAAGTATGATATCAATCCGCTGGGTTCGATTGCTTCAACATTCATCCAGTTCCCATTACTGATCGGTATGTACAATGCGGTCAGAAGATCTTATGCGGTTGCCAACGCTGAATTTATGGGCGTTTCGCTTTCCCAGTCGCCTTCACAGGCTATTGCCAACAAAGCCTGGGTATGTGTAGTCATCTTTGTGGCTATGATCGTATGTCAGTTTATAGCTATCAAGCTGCCGCAGTGGCTGGCCGAAAAACATGGCAGGGAAGAAGCTGAGAAACATCACAAGACTTATAAGAAACCTGAGAACCAGAATCAGATGATGACTTATGCCATGCTGGCAATGATCTCATTTGCCATGTTCTCGATCCCTACTGCTTTATCGCTTTATTACTGCATTTCTTCAATAGTCAATATTGTCAAGACGCTGGTAATAGATAGAATGACCCATAAGGAGGCAGAATAATGAAACAGTATACAGGCAGAACTTTAGAGGAAGTATTGAACTCGATTGCTGCAGAGCAGGAATGCCGTGTTGAAGATATTTCCTATAACATACTCGAAGAAGAAAAGGGCGGTATCTTCGGCTTACACAAATCCGTAACGATCGAAGCCTTCACTTCCAAGGATGTCAAAGAATTCATCTTTGATTATCTCGGTGCCTATTTCACAGAACTCAATCAGGGCGTTGCCATTGAGATCATTGTTGAAAAAGACAAGGATAGAGAAAACGAACTGCTTTACAGAGTTGTTCTGGATGCTGAAAACAATGCGATCATCATCGGTAAAGGCGGTCAGACCTTAAGAGCTATCTCAACTGTTTTAAGAGCTGCTGTCAATGCGACATTCAAGAAGAGAATCAATGTCGTTGTCGATGTCAACCATTACCGTGAAGACCGTTACAGAAAGGTCAAGGCTATCGCGAGAAAAGAAGCGATCAATGTCTCCAAGAGCCATGTCGATTGTGAACTCGATCCGATGCCTAATGATGAAAGAAAAGTCATCCATCAGTATCTGGCTGACTTCAAGGATGTCTCAACTGTTTCGATCGGCGAAGGCGCCAAGAGACATCTGGTCATCAAATATACTCCTGATAAGGATAAAGAAGAAACACAAAGCGAAGAAGAAGCTGAATAAGCTCCTTCTTTTATTTTGTGAGGATATCGACGATATGAGAACTGGCACCAAGCAGTTCTTTTCTTTCGCAGGTCTTAAGATGGAAATCGAGGAAGGCCGCAAAGGTCTCGTCATCCATTCTGTTTAAGGTCGAACGCATATAATCGCTTGGACCATCAGAGGCAAATCTTCTGACCGATCGAAGTCCGCAGATCTCATTAAGCTCATCGATGTCTTCGATCCGGTATTGGAAAAACAGTGCATCCGGGTCATTGATGTGATAGTTCTCATCAAGCTTGTCTTTGATCTGTTTATACATATCATCTTTGAAGGCATACTCAATGACGCTGTATTCATTCATGATGTAGGTCACAAACAGGTAGCGGCGGCAGATGCGTTTGGCCTCATTCAATGCTTTGATGCGATCAGATTTTTCATAGAGATGATACATCGGCCCAAACATGATGCCTACATCAAACTCATCATCATCAAACATCGACATATCTGTCGCCGATCCTTCGATGATCCTTATCTGCTTATCTTTGGCTCTGATCTTGCCGATATTAGGCCTGACATATTCTAAAGCCGTAACGTCATAACCTTCGGCTTTAAGGGCCAAAGCATAGCGTCCCGAACCGGCGCCGATATCAATGATCTTATCTTTGGGTCTAAGATATTCATGAATATATTTTAAAGAAGTCAGGTATTCGACCTGACCATGTCTGCGCAATAAGCGCTTATCTTCGTTGAACTTGTTGTAGAAATCAGTGAGCTTTTCTTTGAAGTCACTCATTATTCACTGATATCCTTCCT
>CADCOR010000213.1 GCA_902803055.1 uncultured Erysipelotrichaceae bacterium | reverse complement strand
GTATCGACGATATCGACACCGGCTTTGATCGCCGCCATATAGGTCATCTCACAGACACCGGCTGTGCAATGCGAGTGAAGTTCCAAAGGAATAGAGATCTCCTTCTTGATCGCTTTGACGAGTTTTGTCGCATCTTCCGGCAATAAGACACCGGCCATATCCTTGATGCACAAGGAATCAGCACCTAATTTTTCTACTTCTTTGGCCAGCGATACATAGTAATCGATCGTATGGACCGGTGACGTCGTATAGGATAAGGCGATCTGACATTCGCCGCCGTATTTCTTGGTTGCCTTGACCGCTTGTGAAAGGTTGCGGATATCATTCAAGGCATCAAAGACTCTGATGATATCAATGCCGTTTTCAATCGATTTCCTGCAGAACATATCGACGACATCATCAGAATAATGACGATAGCCTAAGATGTTCTGTCCCCGAAACAGCATCTGCAGTTTGGTGTTCTTGCAGACAGCTCTTACTGCTCTTAATCTTTCCCAGGGATCTTCATTGAGGAAACGCATGCAGGCATCAAAGGTGGCACCACCCCACACTTCGATCGCATGATATCCTGCTCTATCATAGATCTTACACAGATCTACCACTTCTTCCGTGTTCATTCTTGTCGCAAACAGCGACTGATGACCATCACGCACGGAAGTCTCTACAATTCTTACCATAGTTCTCCTTACAGTTTAGGACCAGCTTCGACCAGTCGTTTGCCTTCTTCATTAGTCTCGTATTTCTTGAAGTTCTTGATGAATCTTGAAGCCAGATCCTTGGGCTTTTCATCCCAGTCAGCCTTATTCTCATAAGTATCTCTAGGATCTAAGATATTAGGATCAACGCCTTCAAGCTGTGTCGGCACTTCAAAGCCGAAATAAGGAATTGTTTTGGTTGGCGACTCATTGATCGCACCATTCAAGATCGCATCGATGATGCCTCTGGTATCCTTGATGGAAATACGCTTGCCGGTACCATTCCAGCCGGTATTGACGAGATAAGCTTTGGCACCGGTCTTTTCCATCTTCTTGACCAGTTCCTCACCATACTTGGTTGGATGCAGCTCCAAGAAAGCCTGACCGAAGCAGGCAGAGAAAGTCGGAGTAGGTTCAGTGATACCTCTTTCCGTACCGGCCAGTTTAGCGGTAAAGCCGGATAAGAAGTAGTACTTGGTCTGTTCCGGAGTAAGGATCGAAACAGGCGGAAGTACGCCAAAGGCATCAGCTGATAAGAAAATAACATTCTTGGCATCCGGTGCACTTGAGATCGGTCTGACGATATTCTCGATATGATCGATCGGATAAGATACACGGGTATTTTCCGTAACGGACTTGTCATGGAAATCGATCTTGCCGTTTTCATCAACAGTTACATTCTCTAATAACGCATCTCTTCTGATCGCGTTATAGATATCCGGTTCTGATTCCTTATCGAGATCGATAACTTTCGCATAGCAGCCGCCTTCCAGATTGAACACGCCATTATCATCCCAGCCGTGTTCATCATCACCGACTAACAGACGCTTCGGATCAGTTGATAAAGTCGTCTTACCGGTACCTGATAAGCCAAAGAAGATCGCTGTGTTTTCACCATTCATATCCGTATTGGCTGAACAGTGCATGGAAGCGATGCCCTTTAAAGGCAGATAGTAGTTCATCATTGAGAACATGCCCTTCTTCATTTCGCCGCCATACCAGGTATTGATGATGACCTGTTCTCTGTCGGTGATATTGAAAGCTATGACGGTCTCAGAATTAAGACCATGAGCCTTGTAGTTGGTAAACTTGGCCTTGGAAGCACAGTAGACGGTAAAGTCAGGCTTGAAGTTTTCTTCTTCTTCAGCCGTCGGCTTGATAAACATGTTTCTGACAAAATGTGCCTGCCAGGCTACTTCCATAATGAATCTGACGGCCATTCTGGTATCCTTGTTGGCACCGCAGAAGGCATCGACGACAAACAGACGCTTGTCACTTAACTGCTTTAATGCGCAATGTTTGACTGCCGACCAGGTCTCGATCCACATCTGATGGTTGTCATTAGGATAGTCCTCACTGGTCCACCAGATCGTATCTTTCGAATTCTTGTCGACAACGATATATTTGTCCTTAGGCGAACGGCCGGTATAAATACCAGTCATGACATTGACCGCATCAAGTTCAGTCAGCTTGCCTTTTTCAAAACCCTCAAGTTCAGGCTTCATTTCTTCTTCAAACAGAAATTCATAGGAAGGGTTATAGACTATTTCCTTAACACCCTTGATTCCATATTTTTCCAGATCTATATTTTTCATAAAAACCTCCTTGGTAAAAAGCCCAATTCAAAGTCAATTGTACATCAATTCCGCATGAATTAGACAGCCAATGATCATTAATTTATATAAATTTAAATAAATCTCAGAACTCCTGAAAATTTTTTCTTTTTCAATTAGAAAAAGAAAAACCGCCTGAGCAGTCTTTCTGTTAAATTATCTATTTGTCCACTTCGCGAACTCTTCATCCGTCGCCAGAACTTTATGGGTATCGGTAATGACATGTTCATGACCGGCTTCATAATCAACACCTTCCTCATCCTTGTTGTAGGTGATCGATTTGCGTTTCTTTTCCACGATCGGATTTGGATGCGGAATCGCTGATAACAGTGAGATCGTATATGGATGGATCGGATTGGTGAAGATCTCATCCGTCGTACCGGTCTCAACGATGTGACCCAGATGCATGACGCCGATGCGGTCTGAAATATACTTGACCATGGAAAGGTCATGGGCGATGAACAGGTAAGTCGTGCCCATGTCATCCTGGATATCTTTCATCAGGTTGACGACCTGAGCCTGTATGGAAACATCAAGCGCCGAGATACATTCATCGGCGATGACCAGCTTCGGATTCATGACCAGTGCTCGAGCGATGCCGACACGCTGTCTTTGGCCACCGGAGAACTGATGCGGGAAACGGGTCGCCTGTTCTCTGGACAGACCGACACGGTCCAGCACGTTGTTGACTCTTTCATCGATCTCTTCCTTGCTGTTGCAGATATTGTGGATCTCCAGACCTTCCGCAATGATCTCTTTGACTTTCTTGCGCGGGTTACGGCAGGCCATCGGATCCTGGAAGATCATCTGCATATTCGTACGCAGATACTTCTCATTTTCCTTGGAAAGCTTGCCAGAGATATCCCGGCCATCAAAGATGATCTTGCCGCCGGTCGGATCATAAAGCCTGATGATCGAACGGCCGGTCGTCGATTTGCCGGAACCGGATTCACCGACCAGACCATAAGTCTCACCTTCATAGATATCAAAGCTGATGCCATCAACAGCCTTGGTGACCTGTTTACGATTGATCCGGAAATACTGTTTCAGATCTTCGACGTGAAGTAAAGGTTTTCTCGTTTCACTCATTGATACCAGCCTCCTTCTTCATTTTGGCGATCCTGGCTTTCAGCTCGGCAGGCAGTTCAACCTTTGGAGCATTCGGATCACAGAGCCAGGAAGCGACACGGTGCTGACCGCCGACATCATACATTGGCGGTTCTTCACGGTAATCGATCTTCAAAGCATAAGGGTTACGCGGCGCAAAGGCATCGCCTTTGACTTCTTCCATCAGATTTGGCGGCGTACCCGGGATCGCAAACAGACGATCGGAATCGGTATCCGTATCCGGCATGGAAGACAGCAGACCCCAGGTATATGGATGACGCGGATCATAGAAGACTTCATTGATATTGCCCTTTTCGACAATTCTGCCTGCATACATGACCGCGACATAATCCGCAACCTTTGCCACAACACCTAGGTCATGGGTGATATAGATAACGGAGATATTCTTCTTTAACTGTATCTCCTTGATCTTTTCGAGAATCCTGGCCTGGATCGTAACATCCAGTGCCGTTGTCGGTTCATCACAGATCAGGATATCCGGGTCACAAGCCAAAGCGATCGCAATAACGACTCTTTGTCTCATACCGCCGGAGAGTTCATGCGGATACTGTTTGAATGTCTTATCGGGTTCGGTAATGCCTACTTCATCAAGAAGCTGCATAGCCCGATCAGCTGCTTCTTTTTTGGAAGCTTCTTCATGTTCAAGGATCGGTTCCATGATCTGGCGGCCGATCGTCATCGTCGGATCTAAAGAAGTCATCGGATCCTGGAAGACCATCGCGATATGCTTGCCGCACAGTTTGTAACGGATATCTTTCTGCGACATCTTGGTCAGATCATATTCAGTCTCACTGCCGTCTTTCTCCTTGCAGCGATAGATGATCGAACCGGAATCGATGTGGCCATTGGAATCAAGGATGCCCATCATCGTCTTGACCGTTACGGATTTGCCCGAACCGGACTCACCGACGATCGCGATCGTCTCGCCCTGAAACAGGTCAAGTCTGACACCTCTGATCGCTCTGACCGTACCGAAATTGGTATTGAACGATATATTAAGATCTCTGATCGAAAGTACTCTTTCGTTTTTATCTCTTTTGAATTTAGCCATATCTATCACCTACTTATTCAGCATCTTCGGATCGAAGGCATCACGCAAGCCATCGGCAAACAGGTTGAAACATAACATCAGTACGCCGAGTACGACGACCGGGATCAGCAAGATGTGCGGATAAGTCGTCATGGACTTATAACCATTGGAGACTAATGAACCTAATGAAGCAAGCGGAGCTGGCACACCTAAACCCAGGAAGGACAGATAGGCCTCAAGGAAGATCGCACTTGGGATCGAGAACATCGAAGTGATGATGACCTGTCCGAAGATATTCGGCAATACTTCCGAGAAGATCAGACGGAACTTGGAAGCACCTAAAGTTGTTGAAGCCAGGATGTATTCCTGCTCCTTGACCTTGAGGACTTGCGCACGGGCAATTCTTTCCATACCGATCCAGCCGGTCAGGACAAGCGAGAAGATGATCGAAGAAATACCAGGCTTGAGCACAAGACCCAGCAAGGTAACAACGACCAGTGTTGGAATGCCATTGAGTATTTCCGCAAATCTCTGCATATACATATCAGCACGGCCGCCGATAAAGCCGGAGATCAGACCATATACCATACCGATACAGATATCAACGACGACCGCCGCAAAAGCAATGACCAGCGATACTCTGGTACCGGCCCAGACGCGTGTGAAGATATCACGGCCTTGCGTATCAGTACCAAACCAGTAATAGACATCCTTCAAACCCTTTTCCAGATACTGATCCTTGCCCTTGAAATAGCCATTGGCGATGCCGATCTTTTCAAGATACGGAATACGCGGCACCAGGCATTCATGTCCATGCTGAATGGATTTATAGGTATGCGGGTTCATCGAAGGACCGATGAGCGCCATCAGGATGATGATGGCGATGATGACAGCACCGATCAGCGCACCCTTGTTTTTGGAGAAGTTGCCCCAGACGTCCTTCCAGTAGGAAGAAGCTTTATAAGTCTTATCGACCAGCTTTTCACCTTCGGCATGGGCAAACTGGAAGTCGTCATTTAGAAATTCATGATTTTTGATCTCTGACATAACTAACCCTCCTTGCTGACACGGATCCTCGGGTCAATCACACCATAGAGGATATCGACAAACAGCATTACCACGATATACATAACCGAATAAATGAATGAACAGGCAATCGTGACATTATAGTCATTCTGCTGAATTCCGCTGATCATCAGTAAACCGATACCTGGGATACCGAAGATCCTTTCAATGACTGAAGAACCAGTCAGCAGGTTTACAAGCAGCGGTCCCATAACCGTGATGATCGGAATCAGCGTATTGCGCAAAGCATGTTTGATGATCATCTTGTAATTCTTGACGCCCTTAGACTGAACTAACAGGATGTAGTCGGAATTGAGCACATCGATCATTTCCGAACGCGTAAAACGTGCGATATTGGCCGTTGGGGAAACTGATAAAGCCAGAGAAGGCAGGATCAGCGATTTGAACGGCATCGTCTGATTGTACAGGATCGGCAAAAGCTTCAGCTTATAGGCGACGTAGTAACAAAGCAGCAGTGCACAGACATAAGACGGCACACTGACACCGATTACGGAGATGATCGAACAGAGGTTATCGATCCAGGTATTATGGTTCAAAGCGGCCAGAATGCCCAAGACCAGACCCATGATCGTACCAAAGATCATTGCCATCGCACCAACAGCGAGCGATATACCTAAACGCCCTTTAATCATGTCGCTGATCGCAAAGTTCTTGTTGATCGCATAGGATACACCCAGATCACCGGTCAGCATATTCTTGAGATAAAGTAAGAATCTGACGACCAGCGGTTTATCCAGTCCGTATTTCTGATACAGTAAAGCGATCTGAGCTTCAGTCAGTTTTTCATCATTAAAAGGTGTTCCGGGCATCAGGTCCATTAACAGGAACAGCACAAAAATGATCACCAGCAGAGTGGCTATACTGATCATGACTCTTTTAAAAATATATTTCTTCATAGCCTCTATCCTTTCATAAAACAATAGAGCGATCAAGCATCACTCAATCGCTCTACTGTCCTATATGTTTTAGATCTGTTAACTATCTGTTAACCTGAATGTGACGGTAGCTGTCAACAGCAGCAGAGTGGAACTCGATACCGGTAACTGCCGGAGAAATGATCATCGCACCACCAGCCTGGAATACTGGAACTACAGCAGCATCAGTCTTGACCAGCTGTACTTCAGCATCAAGGAAGTTCTTCCATCTTACATCTTTGTCAGTAGCACCGGCGCCGCTTTCAGCGTCTGCAACCAATGCATCGTATTCAGGAGAGTTGTATCCGCCATCGTTGTTGGATTTGTTGGTTGAAACAAACAGATCCATGTAAGTCTGAGGATCACCATAGTCAGGACCCCAACGAGTCAGCATGACATCATAGTCGTGATCGTTGTCTGTACCGGCTAAGGATAATCTTTCCTTCTTTGGTTTACCATTGAGGTTTACAGTGAAACCGGCCTGTTCGAGATAGAACTGAACCTGTTCAGCAGCCTTGATGATCGAATCACCTTCATCAGTACCATACAGTAATTCGAAAGTGATATCGTGGCCTAATTCAGCCTTGGCAGCCTCATAGAATTCTTTAGCCTTATCAGGATCGTAAGCTACAACCGCACCCGCATCATCACGGAAGTCTTTACCGCTTGATGGGTTAGAAGCTAAGCCGATCGGAATGATACCGTTGGCAGCAACAGAACCATCGTTAAGGACTCTGGCGATCTCATCTCTGTCGATCGCATACAGCATAGCCTGTCTTACATTGGCATTAGCCAGATAGTCAGCACCTTCACGGTTATGAACGTTATTGCCCATGTTGATTGACAGATAGTACATGTAGCCAGTCAGCTTGTTGATGAAGCCGGCAACATCCTTGTTGGCATCAACCTGTTCACCAGATAATGTTACGTTATCCAGGTTGCCTGATTCATATTCCATTAAAGCCGTCTGCGTATCAGTGATCTCACGGAAGACAACTTTCTGTGCATATGTATCAGCGTATTTAGCAGCGTTCCAGTAATTTGGATTCAGTTCGAATTCGAATGAATAGCCAGAAGTCCAGGAAGTCATTACATACGGACCATTGAACAGCAGATCGCCAGTAGTAAGCGAATACTGATCACCCTTTTCCGTAACGAACTTTTCATTCATCGGGAAGAATGAAGGGAAAGCAGTCAGCTGGAGGAAGAAACCTGTAGGAGCTGAGAGCTTGACTTCGAAAGTCTTGTCATCAACTGCTTTGTAGGATTCTACACAGGCAGTTTCAAGGATCCAGCTGTAGTCAGATGCTGTATCAGGATCAACCAGTCTGTTCCAGGCAAAGACGAAGTCATTTGCGGTAACAGGATCGCCGTTTGACCAGTTAGCATCGCCTCTGATCTTGAATGTGTAAGTAAGACCATCGTCAGACATCGTATAAGACTCAGCCATATCTTCAACTGGGTTACCATTGGCATCCAGTTCCATAAGACCAGAGATACACATTGTCTGAGCAATGAATGATGTACCATCAGTTGCGATATGATGATCCATCGAAATGATTGGTGTCGGAGCCTGCACTGTTACTGTTTTAGTTGCATCAGCAGGTTCTGAAGAGCCACCGCCGCCTTCAGTTCCGCCGCCATTGCCACCTGAACAGCCTACAAGCAGCAGTAACACCATAATAAGAGCGAATAATTTTTTCATTACAAACTCCTCCTTGTAATGAAATTATTTTAGGACAGCTGAAAATGTATGTCAATAGAATTGTAAAAATTTTTAAATCTTTACATGAAAATATTTTCATAAATAAAAGACAGATATTTCTACCCGTCCTTATTCAATAACAATTTTAGCTTCCGCCTTGCCGGCCTTTATCTGACTGGCATTAATGACCACTTCATCTCCCGGTTTGCCCTTGATCATGAAGCTGACTTTCTTGCGGGCTTTTGCGTTTTGTTCCGTTGTGATATTTCCATAGAAATAAACACCCGTCAAAGTAGCGCTGTAACCGCTTAATTCGTCAATCTCCACTTCCTTTTTCCCGTCAGCTGTTTCCGCATTAATAGAGACTTTAACCGGTTTGGCTTTCTTGATCGCCACAGCGTTTTTCGTTAACGCCGTCGAGAGATATCCTCTATTGCCGATGATCGCATCTACTTTATATATGCCCTCGCCGACTTTCTCACATTTAATATCATCAATAATCAGCTGCGGCAAAGACCGGATAAAGCGGATATTGAAACGCGTATCATTTTCCAGTTCCTTTAACAGGAAAGACTCCGGCGGATTCTGATGGGTAAACTTGTAATTGAAACCGCCAATCTCAACTTCTCCGAAAGCGGGATGTTCGATCTTCTTCCAGTCACTGTAATACTGCGGAGCATTATCGCGGCACCATTTTAAGATGGCTGCAAAGCGTTTGAGTTCTTCCGCAAGATCCTCATGTCTTTTTTCACCCCACTTGATCGGTACACCGGCCTTGGAAGCGATATCCCAGAATTCCATTGTGTAACATGGTATGCCCTGGGTCTCATACATCCAGTCATCAAGCGCACCGGAATCATAGAATTCCTGTGAGCTCAAAAATGAGTCAAAGATGTTCAGCATCTTGTATCCCAGTTCTTCTTCTCCCATCTTGGCGATTGCCTTTAAGACGTTGATATCCTCTTTCGGTGCCTTGGCTTCATTTTTCGTTCCTGGCGGATAAAGGATGATGCCGCCGGAAGTATGGCCGATTGCCGCCGCACAGATATTGGGATGGCTTAAGACAAAATCAGCGATTGCTTTGGTCTCGATATTGGACAAAGGATAATCACCGGCACCCTCCTGTCGGTATTCCGGAAACCAGCCATAAGGGAAGTTGCGGTTGAAATCCAGACCCCAGTCGCCTTTGCGCGACTTGAGGTTCTCACTGCCGTCATAATCTTCCAGCACACCTTCCGGATAGATGTCATAAAAATCGCCATACTTGTCATCAGGAGCTCTTAGAACCATCAGTCCTTCATCATTTGGATCCTTCTTCCAGGCTCCGTAAGGATTCTTTATCCTCATCATCCTGATGACACCGTCATCATCGAGGTCTTCCTCTTTGATGCCGCCCTTTACCCCTTCATAATCACGATTTACCGACCTCAGGGTATATGGCGTAGTCAGATAAGTCTCGGCTCCATCCGGTGTAACTCTTGGTATGACATAGACAGTATAGTTATCCAGGATATCTTTTACTTCTGCGCTTTCGTTATAGTTAGTCAGCAGATAGTCAAGTGTATGCAAGGCGCACATGGAAGAAGTGACTTCGCCCGCATGGATATTGCCATCAAGATAAAAAGCCGGTTTATCCATTGGATCACCGGTATTTTTATTGGTCAGGATAGCCACATACTGATTGCGGCCTTCCTTGGTCACACAGTTCACCTCTAAGGACATCAGTGACGGATAAGCCGAAACCAGTCCCTGAAGATTAGCACTGAGTTCTTCATAAGTAAAATAATGGTTATAACAGAATGTCGTGTTCATATTGTCTCCTAGAGCACCTGGGAAAGGAATTCCTTCGTTCTTTCGTTCTTCGGATTATTGAAAAGTTCTTCCGGTGTGCCTTCTTCAGCTACTACGCCTTCATCGATAAAGATAACACGATCCGCAACTTCTCTGGCAAAACCCATTTCGTGCGTGACGATCACACAAGTCATGCCTGTATCAGCCAGCTGTCTGATTACTTCCAGAACGCCTTTGACCATTTCCGGGTCAAGAGCGGAAGTCGGTTCATCAAACAGCATCACATCCGGTTCCATCGCCATCGCTCTGACGATCGCCAGACGCTGTTTCTGACCGCCTGAAAGCTTACGCGGATATTCATTGGCCTTATCGCTCAAACCGACCTGTTCAAGAAGCTTATAGGCCTGTTCCTGCGCATCCTTTAAAGGGATCTTTTTCTCTAAAGTCGGAGCCAGGGTGATGTTATCAAGCACACTTAAGTGCGGGAAGACATTGAACTGCTGGAAGACCATGCCGATCTTCTGGCGATGTCTGTCGATATCCGTACTCTTGGGATCAAGTTTCTCCCCTTCAAAATACACTTCACCGGAAGTCGGTTCTTCAAGCATATTCAGACAGCGCAGAAAAGTTGATTTGCCGCCGCCGGAAGGTCCGATGATACAGATGACTTCCCCTTTGTATATTGTTTCACTGATGCCTTTCAAGACCTCAAGATCATTGAAATTCTTCTTCAGATCCTTTGTCTCAATCAATGGTAATCTCTTCTCAGTCACTTACACTAAACCTCTTTTCCAGATGCTTTACCAGAGAGGTAAGCACTAAAGTCAGCAGCAGATAGATCCCGGCAATGATGAATAAAGGCTGCCAGGAAAGATACTTGTTAGCCAGAATGGTTCTGGTATACATCAGTTCATACAGCATGAAGGTACCAGCCATCGACGTTTCCTTGATCATCGCAATGTATTCATTAGCCAGAGCCGGCAAGATATTCTTGATCGCCTGGGGCAGGATGATCTTGGTCATCGTATGTCTGGCCGACATGCCCAAAGATCGCGCTGCTTCACTCTGGCCAGAATCGACCGAATTGATGCCGCCTCTGATGATCTCTGAGACATAGGCACTCGAGTTCATGATCAGAGCGATCAGAACATACACTTCCTTATCGACATTATTGAGCACCGGTATCGCGATCGGCAGAAAGAAATAAGCGATATACATCTGCACCAGCAATGGTGTGCCTCTAAGCACATTGGCATAGACCGTAGCGATACCCTTGATGATCTTATTTTTAGACAGATGCATGAAAGCGACCAGTGTTCCCAAGATCGAACCAAGCGACACCGCAATAAACGCAAAGCGCAGGGTGCCGATGGTTCCTTTCAAGAAAATCGGCCAGTATTCAATAAAGACATCTATGATACTTGGACCCATTAATTATTCTCCAGGGCAACGATCTGATCTTCAACATACATCTGCTGCAAAGAAGAAGCCTGAGCCAGGATGTGCTTGCCAACGAAATCTTCTAAGCTCTTGTATGCATCAGCCTTATCAGCCGGAACGATCAATGTGTGGTAGGTGACATCATCATCACCGACATAACCGGTCGATAATTCAAAAGCCTCGGCACGATCAGCCTTCCAGCCAAAGCCTGAGAAAGCCATATCAACTTTACCGGTATCAACAGCTGTTAAGACTGCATTGAAATCCATGGTTTCGATCTTCAGCTTGACACCAAGGCAATCAGCCACATATTTTGCCAGCATCATTTCTGATCCATAGACAACACCCTCTTCAGTGATGAATTCAGCTGCCGGATAGTCAGGTGAAGTCGCAATCGACAAGACACCGTTATCCAATACTTTCTTTAAAACGCCATCAGCCTTGCTTAAATCAAGTTTCGGCAGTTCAATATTAGCCGTATCAAGCAGATAAGTATAGGTATCATCAACGATCGCATTGTTATAGATCGGAGTATCACCGACGATCTTCAAAGCTGCTTCATCTTCGGTGCCGGACTGAACTTTCGCAATTGCCGTCCAGAGTCTGTAATAACCCTTCTCATCAGAGAATTTGATGCATTCATTTACTGCTTCGATCAGGCTGGTCTCGCCCTTCTTGGCTGCTGCAACATTGCCTTCATAATCGCCATACATCGTTAAATCGAAGTTGACACCGCTCATCGCGAACTGACCATTTGATTGCGCAACGTAGTTTTCGGCCGTTGTACCATCAAGTGCGACCGCATCACACTTGCCGGTCGATAAAGCCAGGATAGCCTGATCCAGGCTGTTGACTAATTCAAGTTCTGTTTTAGCTGCAGCGCCATTAGCGTTGTCGCTGCCGCCGCCATTTGAACAGCCAGCTAAGGCACATAACATAAGGACAGATAATAATACAGTTAATAATTTCTTCATTCTTTTTTCCCTTCTTTATTTTTTTCAAAAACTTATAAACCTGATAATCAGATAAGAGATCTTCGTCGTCCTTTCATACACAACCTCCTTAAATAAAAAATCCTTGCTGTAACACAACAAGGACGAAAATTCCGCGGTACCACCTTGATTCCTGATCATAAGATCAGACTCTCAACAATCTTTAACGGGATCAACCGTGATCGACTCCTTATTTCGCCGACCAGACTCCAAGCCACGTTCGCCTTCCGTATCCTGCCATCCTTTCACTCTGTGATGGCTCGCTGTAGGACCGTCAAAAACTACTACTACTTTTCTTTGTGATGCCTATATTTAAACATGATTTCTCTTTAAATACAATGGAAAAATGAAAATTCTTTAGCTGAATTTGTAATTTCTTTTCAAATACTGAAAACTTTTTCATCTTTATTATTTTTATTTTATCCTATATATTAATACATGTAGCATCATGAACAGCAAAAAGAAAAAACTCATTATCACTGTAATCATTCTGGCAGTATCATTATTGATCTTTTCTGCCTATCTCTTTGGACTGATTGCCTATTCAAACCGTTTTCTGCCTAATACCTATATCAATGGCGTAAACGTATCCGGCATGGATGTCGATAAAGCCAATCAAGCGTTAAGTGACATCGACCCTACCCTGACCATTATCCAAAAAGATATCACCGGTACCAAAGGCTATGTTCAGGATCTTGACTTGCGCAAGATCTCAAGAGACATCGCTTTAGATGCCTCACAGGCTTTAAAGAAACAGAATCTGCTGTTCTGGTTTACCCAGCTGGGAAACAAAAACACGGCAGCCTATAAAGTCAGCGGAACCTATAACGAAGAAAAAGCCAACGAACTGGTCAATGAACTCTATTGCTTACAAAGCGAAAACATCCGCTATCCGGAAAATGCGCATTACGAGATCAAAGACGGCGACATGCGCCTGATCTTCGCCGATCGCGGTTCATATATCAAAGAAGATATCGCCCGCTCCAAAGTTTCAGAACTGATAGAAAAGATCTTTGAAGGAGCTGACAGCGATGTCTTAGATCTGCAGGAATATTACACGATGCCGGAGATCTCCAGCAACGATCCTAAGCTCAACGATGAAAAAGCACGTCTGGAAAAGATCATCAGCAATGAAGCCGATATCATCATCGATGATGACAGCACGGTAAAGTTTGACCGCAATGCGATCGCTGATATGATCGATTACGCAGATAATGATTACGTGCTGGATGAAGACAAACTCAACAGCTATGTCAACAATCTGGCGCTTGAATATGACATCTCCAAAAACGAATACATCGACAAGAATCAGCTCAAGGCAGATCTGCATAAAGCAGTCTTTGAAGGAAACAAAGAAATAAAAGTAAACTGGATCGAAGAAGTTCACAAAGAGATCAAAGTCACGATCAGTGAACAGACCCTGCGCTACTATGAAAATGATGCGCTGCTATTATCTTCTCCGATCGTCAGCGGCAATGGTGACATCACCGATGCCACGCCAACCGGACATTTCAAGGTCAGAAAGAAAACGACCAATTCCACCCTTTCCGGAGCCGGCTATGTTGAACACGTCGACTACTGGATCGGCTTTGATGAAACGGGCAGGATCTATGGCTTCCATGATGCCTCATGGCGCAGTGAATTCGGCGGGGATATCTGGCTGTCCGATCCATCGCGAGGCTGTGTAAACATGCCGACTGATAAGATCGCTGAACTGTTCAGAATGGTCGATATCGGCACAGATGTCTATATAAATAATTAAGAAGCGGTAAAACGCTTCTTTTTATTCGCAGATGATCTTCCAGCTTTCCAGCAGTTTCTCAAACGTATAAACCGCATTGGCAGGAGAACTTGAAGGCAGACAGATCGCTTCTTTTCCAATCCTGTCTTTCAGGTATTTATCATAATAGCGCTTGGCCGTTTTGCCATTGACAAAGATCTTTTCGATCCTGCTTTGTTTAATTATCTTTTCAACATCATTGACCTTAAGCACTTTAATACTGCTGTCACTGGAGCCCTTTATCTCGCAGCTCGCGATCACATCCCATAAGGCAATCCTGTTTCTAAGCAGAAACTCTTTTTTATCACAAATCGTATCCAGTTTTTTCTCATTATATAGACTTTTCATGATTTTCCAGAAACGGTTCTGCGGATGAGCGTAGAAGAAAACTTCCTCCCTTGATTTAACCGAAGGAAAACTGCCCAGGATCAATATCTGTGAATTGTCATCATAGACCGGTTCGATATTATGAAGCTGCCTTTTCGTTCTGACTTTTTCTGACATATTCGATCGTCTGTTTTAAAGCTGTTTCCTTTTCAACTCCTGCCAGTCTCAATTTATGGGCGTAAGCCAGATAAGCTTTGAAACCATCGCCAGGATTAATTCCGGCATTGATCAGATCTCTGCCGCCGACATAAGGCCTTTCCATTAATTCTTTATAGATATCATAGCGTTCAAACAGGAAGGTTTTTGTTTCTTCAATACCGACTCCCCGATCGGCCAGAGCCAGATAGATCAGATCAACTGGATATAAAGCCTGATCAAACATTTTGTTTGTCTTCTTGATTCGTGATCTGTCATTGGCCATTGTATTGGGCTGCATATGCATGCGGACCATATTCTTCACATAAGCCAATTGCGACTTATTGGTACTTAAGCGACATATGAATTCCTCAGCAATCTTTACCCCTTCTTCTTCATGGCCATAGGCATGTATGCGGCCATTGATAAAAGCAGTTGTCGTGATCTTGCCTAAATCATGGCAAAGTGCCGAAAGCATGAAGAAATATGGTTTTTCTGTTTCCTCGCGATACATCGCCGCGCGGTCGATAACTTCCATTGTATGAATATAGACATCGCCTTCTGGGTGGAAAGATGGATCCTGTACGACCCCTTTAAGCTCTTCGATCTCTTTGAACCAGTAAGACAACTGTTCCATCTTTGATAAGATCGCAAAAAAAAGCGAAGGCTGCTCACTTTTCAACAAGGCTTTCTTCAGTTCTTCCTCAACTCTTTCTTTTGATAAGGCCGTCAAATCAATCTGTCTGCAGAGTTCAATAGTTTCTTCAGCTACTTCAAAACCAAACCTCGAGGCAAACTGCGCCGCTCTTAGAACCCTTAAAGGATCTTCCACAAAACTGTCTTTATCGACATGTCTGATGATCCTGTTTTCAAGATCGCTTCTGCCCCCATAATAATCAAGTATCTCCCCGCTTAAGACATCCTCCATCATCGCATTGATGGTAAAATCGCGTCTGCGCGCTGCCTTATCATAGCCGATATAAGGATCGACATAGATCGCAAAATCCCGATGTCCTCGACCGGTCGCTTTTTCACTGCGGGGCATGGCAATATCGATGTTGTGGTATTTAAGCGAAAAGATCCCGAAAGAATCGCCAAAAGTCTTTACCTCGCCAAACTGCGAGATGATCTCATAAAGCCGGTCATGTTCAACACCATGGACTTCAATATCGACATCTTTGTTTTCTATGCCAAGCAGTTTGTCTCTGACAAAACCGCCTACATAAAAAGTGCGGCCGCCATTTTCTTTAACTGCTTTTGCTATTTCTTTGCTTAAAGCTATATCATTCATATTTTTATTATAGCGATATTCGCCACTTGCACCTTCATTATAAAAAACTCACCAGCCTGAACTGATGAGTTTATAACAAAAGCGACAATTAAGTCGCTTTTTATAGAGGAAACCAAACACTTAAGCTTTTTTACTGAGATTTTTAAGTTCTGCCATATGCTGACACAAACCGCAGGTTGAACAGTCTTTCCCGCAGGAACATGAATGTCTGCCGCTTCGCCGATCGTTTATCAGCGATCTGATACACAGATACAGCAAGCCGATCACTCCTGCAAGAGCGATGATGTTGCTGATGTTGTCAGATAACCACATCATAGCTTAACTTCAATTAACTGATTCTTACTTCCTGAGTAAGGGTCTCAGATTCTTTATATGGCTTGAACAGCATATATACTACGAAGGCCACAATCGCTACTGCTGCGATCAGACCAACGATATGGACTTCTCCATTCAAAGCAGAACCAAACTGATAGATACATAAAGCTGTGGCATAGGCAAATAAGCACATATAGCCAATTGCGATAGCTGTCCATTTGGCATTGTTCATCTCCCGTTTGATGGCACCCATGGCCGCAAAACAAGGAGCGCACAGAAGGTTGAATACCATGAAGGCATAGCCGGCAACCGCACTGCCATTGAAGAAGACATTCAGAACACCCATGATGTTTTCGCCTCCTTCGACCATATCCGGCAGATCTTCCATGGAAATAAGAGTGCCGATCGTACCGACGACATCTTCCTTAGCAACTAAACCAAGTACCGTCGCTACAGCTGCCTGCCAGGTTCCAAAGCCAAGAGGCGCAAAGATCCAGGCAAATGAATGGCCGATGACTTCAAGGATACTAGCTCCTTCACCATCTTCATCAAGGTAATGCAAGCCTCCTTCAAAGGACAGTGAATTGAGTACCCAGATAACTACTGAAGAAATAACGATAACCGTACCGGCACGTTTGATGAAACTCCAGCCTCTCTCCCAGGTTCCTCTTAAGACATTCTTCATTGAAGGAACATGGTAAGCAGGAAGTTCCATAACAAATGGAGCCGGATCGCCCGCAAACAGTTTGGTTTTCTTTAAGATGATACCGGAAATAATGATAGCCATTACTCCGATGAAATAAGCAGAAGCTGAAATGACCCACGAGTTATTGAAGATCGCACCCGCAATCAGACCGATGATCGGCAGTTTAGCGCCACACGGAATAAAGCAGGTCGTCATGATCGTCATACGGCGGTCACGCTCATTTTCAATTGTTCTGGTTGCCATGACTGCCGGCACACCGCATCCTGAACCGATCAGCATCGGGATGAACGATTTGCCAGAAAGCCCAAATTTACGGAAAACTCTATCCATGACAAAGGCAACACGTGCCATATAGCCGACATCTTCCAGGATACACAGCATGAAGAACAGCACCAGCATCTGCGGTACGAAGCCTAAGACAGCACCGACACCATGAATGATACCGTCAACGATCAGACTTACTAACCATGGTGCAACACCCCAGCTTTCCAGCAAGGCAGCAGCACCGCCTTCCATGAACTCACCCGCAAATACATCGTTGGTCCAATCCGTCAGGAAGGATCCGAAAGGTCCCATTGCCAGCCAGTAGACAAAGAACATCACCAGTGCAAAGATGATCAGACCAAAGAAACGGTGGGTAACGATCTTATCGATCTTGTCAGATACAGACATTTCTCCGGCTGCTTTCTTCTTGTAGATACCTTTCAGAAGATTGCCGATATAGACATATCTCTCATTGGTGATGATGCTTTCGGCATCATCATCCATTTCCTTTTCAACCATTTCAATATCTTTATTGATGTGATCAAGTGTCTGCTTATCAAGCTTGAGTTCTTCTGAAACTTTAGAATCTCTTTCGAACAGCTTGATCGCATACCAGCGCTGACGATCTTCAGGCAGATTATGAACAGCTGCTTCCTCGATATGAGCCAGCGCATGTTCAACACTGCCGCTGAAAGTGTGAAGAGGAATGGTGCGTCCGTTTTTAGCTGCTTCAACAACCGCATCAGCTGCTTTATCAACATTCGTTCCCTTCAAAGCGCTGATTGGAACAAACTTCACACCCATTTCCTTAGACAGGATATCGAGATCAATCGTATCGCCTTTTTTATCAACGATATCCATCATATTGATAGCTACAACTACTGGTATGCCCAGTTCAGTCAGCTGCGTCGTCAGATACAGGTTTCTTTCCAGGTTTGTGCCATCTACGATATTCAAGATCGCATCCGGTCTTTCCTGCAGCAGGTATTCTCTCGCTACAACTTCTTCCAGCGTATAAGGAGAAAGGGAATAGATACCTGGCAGGTCGGTGATCGTAACATCAGCATGACCTTTCAGTTTTCCTTCTTTCTTCTCAACAGTTACACCTGGCCAGTTTCCGACAAACTGATTAGAGCCAGTCAGCGTATTGAACAGAGTGGTCTTGCCACTGTTAGGATTACCGGCTAACGCTATTCTGTAACTCATCTTCATTCCCCCTATTCAACTTCAACCATCGCCGCATCGGCTTTTCTGATTGAAAGTTCATAACCTCTTACGGTAACTTCAAGCGGATCACCTAAAGGTGCCTCTTTACGGACATAGACCTCAACCCCTTTAGTTACACCCATATCCATGATGCGTCTTTTAACCGCACCTTCACCATGCAGTTTCTTGACGATGCAGGTTTCTCCAATTGGTACTTCTTTTAAAGTTTTCATCTTTTTCCCCCTTTACTGGATCATGATCTTATTAGCCAGATTCTTATCGAGAGCCACTTTCGTCTCCTTAATATTGACGATCAGATTGCCATCAATCGAAGAAACGACTGTGACGATCGAACCCGTCACAAAGCCCATATCCTCCAGATGTTTTTTCATTTCTGTACTGCCGCCGACCTTCTTGATCACATTCGGTTCATTCAGATCTGCATACGTAAGTGGTATCATAATAAGCCTCCATGGTTAGTGATAGCTAACTCATTATTCATTGTAGTTAGTGATTGCTAACT
Source organism: uncultured Erysipelotrichaceae bacterium (assembly GCA_902803055.1). GTDB lineage: Bacteria > Bacillota_I > Bacilli_A > Erysipelotrichales > Erysipelotrichaceae > Colivicinus. The sequence goes on along the minus strand of CADCOR010000213.1, from coordinate 2,650 downwards.
TGTCAATGCAGAAATAAAAAACATCTTTGCAAAGCCCATAACAAAAGAAAACGCACAATTCATATCATGTGCGCTTCCTGTCCAGCTCTTTATTTCTTGTTTAATCTATTATAAGCTAAGCGATATGTCATTGAATGCTTACGCTACTACAAACAAGGAAGAATTACTGAAAACCGCCAGAAATAGGAAGTTCAAGAAATAATTTTTCCACGAATTTTCCACGAATAATAAAAAGTGCCCATTTTACAGGCACTTTCATAGATATAATGGTGGACACTAAGGGACTCGAACCCCTGACCCCCTCCACGTCAAGGAGGTGCTCTCCCAACTGAGCTAAGTGTCCATGGTGGAGCTTACGAGATTCGAACTCGTGACCTCATCGCTGCCAGCGATGCGCGCTTCCAACTGCGCTAAAACCCCTTGCAAATATATATTATACAGATAAGTTCAATTAAAAGAAACTGTTTTTTCACTTTTACAAAAATATAAGGAAAAGGCCTTGCGGCCTTTGTTATTACAGTGGTGTACAGTCTTTGTTGAGTTCTTCGATGATGACTGGCAATGCTTCATCGACTTTGTCGTTATCGATCTGGCAGGTTCCGGCGTTCTTGTGACCGCCGCCTCCATATTTCAGACACAGTTCACCGATATTGGCGTTTGATCCTTTATTGATGATGGACTTGCCAATCATAACGGCTGTATTCTGCTTCTTGAAGCCCCAGGCAACATGAATGGATATCTGAGTCTCCGGATATAAAGCATAGACCATGAAACGGTTGCCCGCATAGATCGTCTCTTCATTTCTTAAATCGAGAACGACAACTCTGCCATGTACTTTAGCCAGACGGGAAACCTGCTGCTTGAACAGTTCCTGCTGTTCAAAATACAGATCAACTCTTTCCTTGACATCAGGAAGTTCAAGGATCTCATCAACGCTCATTGTGATGCAATGGTCGATCAGTTCCATCATCAGATCATAGTTGGAAATTCTGAAGTTGTGGAAACGTCCTAAACCGGTTCTGGCATCCATCAGGAAGTTCATCAGTACCCAGCCTTTCGGATTAAGGACTTCTTCCTCATTAAAGTCAGCTGAGTCACCTTTATCGACTGCTTCCATCAGTTCATCAGAAATACGAGGTAAAGCTTCCTTGCCGCCATAATAATCATATACAACTCTGGCTGCACTCTTGGCATCCGGATCAATGATATAACGATCCTTGTAATCAACATTTACAAGTCTTGATAATTCTGATTCATGGTGATCAAATGCCAGACCGACACGATTATCAAAAGGAAGGTTTGTGGTGATATCGTTTGAAGTAATATCAACTTTGCCATCCTGAACATCCTTCGGGTGTACAAACTTGATATCATCGATGAGATCAAGCTCCTTAAGGATCATCGCACATACCAGGCCATCGAAATCGCTTCTTGTTACAAGTCTTTTCTTAGTTTCACTCATTTCAGAAAACTCCTTTATTATTATTGAATTAATCTATTACTTATTATAATTGAAAAATCCCTTAGCGAAGCACATCAGATGCAAAAAGATCATTGAATTAAACGTAATAAAGAACGATAATATCTCTTATGAACATAAACGAAGAGAAATACGAAAAAGAATTCGTTAAAGAATATGTCAAAGAAAATGAAATATCGTACAGGATCGTTACCGGCATAATGAGACCGATTGCCTGGCTGGTCTATCGTCCCATATCTTTTGGTGTTGAAAACATTCCGAAAGATGTGCCAGTCATCATTGCCTGCAACCATCGCGGCGTTCCTGATCCGGCTTTTACGATCTATGCCTATTGCAAAAGAGCGATCAGATTCCTGGCCAAGAAGAGTCTGCATGATTCTGTTTTTGGCTTTATCTTTCGCATGGCTTTGACCATCCCGGTCGATCGCAGCCGCAAGAATCCGGAATCGATGCTGGCGGCTGAAACAGCGCTCAAACATAACAAAGTGATCGGCATCTATCCGGAAGGCACCAGAAACAAAAGTGATGATATCCTGCTGCCGTTCAAATACGGGGCAGTCGCTTTAGCTCAGAAATGCGGCGCCTATCTTGTACCAAGTGTCAATATCGGCAGCTATAAACCCTTTGTATCTCAGGTCAGAACTTATTTTGGCGAAGCCTATAAGATAGATCCCGATGCCGATCTGAATGTCGAAAACGCGAAACTGCGTCAGAAGATGTATGACTTATATTTTGAAAACGGTGCAGATGATCCAAAGGTTCAAAGGATCAAAGCTGAAAGAAAAGAGTGATGAGCTCTTTTTATTTGCAGTATGTTACTGTTTCGTTTAATGGTTTTCTCTTGAAATGATTATCCAAAGGATGTGTTCCCTCTTTGGCATAGCCCAGATCCATGATCATCAGGATATCTTCATTAGCCGGTAAACCCAGCAGTTCGTGCAGTTTATCAGGATCAAAATTATTGATCCAGCAGCTGTCGACCTGTTCATTGGCTGCCGCCAGGATCATATGCGTGGCGACGATCGTCGCATCTTCAACACCGGAAAACCGTTTGCCACCCGGGTAGGTATAGACATTATCCTTATCAAAACAGACGACCAGTACGGTAGCGGCATTGTAGCGGCAAGGTGTTACAGCATCGATCTTGGCCAGATCTTCTTCCTTTTCCAG
>CADCOR010000212.1 GCA_902803055.1 uncultured Erysipelotrichaceae bacterium | reverse complement strand
GCGGTCCGCAGTTTGGCAAGGATGCCGGCACTTATGTCGCAACATACAAACCTAAGGACAATTACTGCTGGGATGATGGCACTTATGATGAGATCAGTCTGACTCTGACCATCACCAAGGCTGCTCCTGAATACATCATTGAACCAAAAGCGATCCAAGACCTCGTCTATAACGGCAAGGAACAGAAGCTGATGAAAGCCGGAGTCGCAAAGGGCGGCGAGATCTCTTATAAGCTCAATGATGGTGAATGGACAAACGAAGTTCCAGCGGTTACTGATGCCGGAATATATATAGTCGAATACAAGATCGTCGGCGATGAGAACCATTCTGATTCTGAAAGCACATATGCACTCTGTCTGGTCTATCGCGCTACACCAGTACTGACAAAAGAACCTGTATTCTATAACGGTCCTTACGATGGCAATCCGCATAACCTGGTCGTTGAAGATGGTGAAGCAACAGGCGGAAGAATAACCTATTTTGTAAATGACCGTTCAATAAAAATTGAAGACCTAGTCGCAACCGAAGTTGGTGACTATGATATTGAAGTCAAAATCATTGGCACAGATACCAACTGGGGAGTTGCTGATTGCGGTGTTTACACAGCTCATATAACTGCTCCGACCAAGAAGGCTGAGTTCATTGACGAGCCTCAGGAAATCGATTCCGATTACGACGGTCAGCCGCATGCTTTAGTAACTGCCGGTACGACCAACGATGGTACAGTAATGTACTCACTGGATGGTGAAAACTATTCAGAAGAAATCCCAACAGCTACCGATGCGGATGTTTATATCGTCTACTACTACATCAAGGGTGATGCTTACCACGCTGATTCTGATGAAGATGCAGCTGTACCGGAGATAAAGAAAGTCAAGGCAACTGCAACTGTTGAATCATCTTCAACTGTCTACAACGGACAGCCTCAGGATCTGTGCAAGATCACTTCTGAAGATGGCACATTGAGCTACACAACGTGGAAGATGGGCCATTATGATGAGGAAGTTCCACAGCGCACTGATGCCGGTAAATATACCGTTTACTACAAAGTCACAGGCGACAAGAACCATCTCGATACATACTATGCAGTTGAATGTACGATTGAAAATGCTGATATCGTCTACGAAGCTGAAAGCGCAGAATTTGCTTATGAAAAAGGCAAATATCATGGCGTTGAAGTCACAGCCGAGACTGTTGATGATTCTAAACCAACAATCAAATACGGTCGAAAGGAAAGTGCGGTATACAGCAGACACTATCCGAAGTTTGAAGATGTCGGTGAATATGTCGTCTACTTCACGATCACGGCTGACAACCATAATCCTGTCAAGGGTTCATATACTGTAACGATCAAGGCAAATGATCCGGTCTTCATCGTTGAACCAGCTTCACTCTATGAAGACAATACGGTTGAATACGCCGGACGTTATCTTGATCTGATCTCTGCCGGTAAGACCAATGACGGCAGGATCGAATATAAAGCCGATTTCTATAGAGACGGTTTTAAGGAAGAAGGCGAGTACAGCAGACGTCTGCCTAAGGCTTTTGCTTCCGGTACATACGTAATTTCCTACAGAATACTCGGCAAGAAAGGCTATAACGACAAGACCTTTGAAGATGCAATAACGATCGAGGTTGTTATGGCAGAACCTGAGTATGTCAACGAACCTGAAGCAAACGATCTGATTTATACAGGCGAGCCACAGGATCTGGTGACAGCGGGCAAGGCTAAGGGCGGTGATGTCCTCTATCGTCTTGACAGAAACGGCGAAAACCGCGCGGTGAGCGAAGAAGAGTGGAGCGAAGAAGTTCCACAGGCTACTGATGCCGGTACATATTACGTCTGGTATTACATCAAGGGCGATGTCAACCATAAAGACAGTGAAGAAAAATGCGTTGAAGTTAAAATTGCTAAGGCTGATCCACGTTTGACTACTGTACCTGAAGGCATCAAGCACATCTATGATGATACAGAAGTCGAATTGCTTTCAGTATATGGTGTAGCCGAAGGCGGTGAAGTCTACTATGTCGCAGATCTCGATGGCAGCGGAGATAAAGAATATCGTGATCCGAAAGACCTCAAAGCTAAAGCAGTTAAGACAGATGCAGAAGGCAACGAGATCCCTTATGAGATCAGAGTCTATATCGATGGTGACGAAAACCATTCAGATCTCTACTTCGGTGATGCATTGTCATATATCACTAAGACGGATGAAACTGTATATACAAGAAAACCATCCGCAAAAGAAGGCTTAGTATATAGCGGTGGTGCTCAGGATCTGGTCAATGCTGGTGAAACTGAAGACGGCACAATCCTCTACAGAATTGAACCAGATGGCAGATGGAGCAGCGATGTACCGACAGCGATGAATGCCGGCAAGTACACAGTAAGCTTCTACATCGACGGTGACGAAAGCCACGAGGATTCTGAAGTTGAATCTGTAGAGGTTGAAATCGGCAAGGCTAATCCTAAGGCAACCGTTGTAAGAAATACAACTGTCTATAACGGTCAGCCACAGGATCTCGTCGAAATCACAACTGAAGACGGTACGATCAAGTATGCGATGAGCCTGAAAGACAGATATGTCGCAGAAGTTCCGAAACGTACCGATGCAGGCACATATGATGTCTACTACAAGATCGAAGGTGATGAGAACCACAACGATACTTACACAGGCGTCAGATGCACGATCGAAGAAGCAGAAATCAGCTACAATGTCGATAAGGATAAGGAATTCGAATACGATCCTGATAAAGACTACACGCTGATGGTTACGGCGAAGACGGTTGATGGCTATACTGATGCTGACACAAGACATGTCACGATCACTTATGGTGATATGCCGGGTGTCTACACAACAACCAAGAGACCATACTTCCATGATGCAGGCGAATACACCGTCTACTTCAAGATTGAAGCTGCTAACCACAGAACGGTTGAAGATTCCTTCACGTTCCAGATAACTCCGGCTGATATCGAGTTCAAGGCTCCGGAAGAAACACATCATAAGTACAATGGCGGCTTACATCTGCTGGTTAAACCGGGTGTAGCTATTACTCCAGGTGCTTATATGCTGTATTCAGTCAACGGATCTGACTTCTCGGTTAAACTGCCGATGGCTAGAAAAGCCGGCACTTATGAGATCTCTTACAAGTGCACAAGCTTAAGCCCGAACTACGAAGACACTGCAACATACACGCTTACTTCAACAATTGATGCAGGCGAAGATGATGAAGACGGTGCAGCTGGAAGCGATACTCCGCTCTTCGGCATGAGCCAGGCTGGCGGCGTAAGTGATGATACTGCTGTTCCAGGATCAACCGGTGATGAAGTCACAGATGGTGATGAACTGGATGAAAATGTTGGCGGTATGGAATTTGAACCGCTGGAGACTTTGCAGGATATCCTGACTAAGGATCCGGAAGAAGCTGACGCTGCAGCAGGTAATGACTATGTTGAACCAGGAACAGATAACGTTGTTCCGGAAAACAGGAACGCTGATCCTGAAGTAAACAACGAAGAACCTGAACAGGGCAATGTCGAACCGCAGCTGATGATAGCCCGCGGTCGTGAGAATGTCATCATGCAGGTAGTTCCGACCGTTGTTGATAACTATATCAGCAGAGTCGGTGCCAATATCTATGATATCGACATCCTCGATCAGAAAGATGATATCGGCAATTCGGTAACTTACTTCACTGAAAACGACAAGCAGATCATCAGAAGTCCGATGACTCCTGCCGGAACCTACATCATTGAAGCTAAGGTCAAGATCGCCTGGATCGTCAATGAAGAAGGTCAGGCTCAGGCTATAGTTCTTGATTCTGATATCGAACAGCCGGTTGATATGTCGGCAATATATGATGGCAACTACAGCTATTCATATGATGGCAGCCAGTACGTTCAGCCGGAAGCTGCAGATCAGAGCAGTGATGAAGAAGAACAGGAAGCAGCTCCGCAGATCGAGACTCCGGTAGCTGTACCTCCACAGGAAAGCGCTCCATTGGATGCACAGCAGTACATCGAACAGGAAGAACAGTCTGATCCTAACTCAGAAGTATTCTATGAAGAAAAACATGAAGAAAATGAGGAACAGCCTGCTGAAAGCGCTGAATAAAGATCGGCTGAAAGTTTAATTCAATTTAAGGGTTTAGAAGGACATTCTAAGCCCTTTTTGAATTTGCAGGCATTAAGATAATATTGAAAGGAGATTGACAGTACAATTGATTTGGTCATTAAAGAAATTATGAAACTGATAAAGATAACAGAAAATAATATTGAATATGCGATCAGGATACAGAATGAGCTTTTTCCTGATGAGGATGGAAGAACCAATTTTGAGGAATCTTTAGAGGCTGATTTCGATTATGATTATTATCTGCTGTATGATGATGAAACGTGTGTGGGAATTATAGGGCTTTACAATTTTGGCGAAGATAAAGACAGTGCCTGGCTTGGCTGGTTTGGCATAAAGAAAGAATTCAGAAGAAAAGGGTATAGCTCAGAAGCGCTTAAAGCATTTGAAGAAATGGCGATTGAAAAGGGCTATCGCTTTGCGCGTCTGTATACGGATGCGGAAAACAATGATGTGGCCATAGCCTTTTATAAAGCGAATGGATATACTGCTGAAAACTATGATAATCCGGATGACCCGGTTTCAGAAAAGAATAAAATGCTGATCTTTTCAAAGCCATTGTCAAAAGAAAAACTGGTACCTTGGAATAACCGGAATATTCATCTCAGCAGCCAGATAGACAAACAGGAAAAATACAGCAGCAAAAACAATTAACAGATAGTATAAAGGCCAGTTTTCTGGCCTTTAATGAAATATAAATAAATCAAAACCGAAAGCTGTAAGATAGACCATTGTGATAAACACGATAACAGCGATCAGAATCAGAATCGATGTCGGCGGCAGGAATATGATCTTAAGCAGATCCTTGAGATCTTTCATTGAAACAGAAGCTTTCTTTCTATAGCGCTTCAGTTTGCCATCTTTAAATGTATAGATCCATGGTTTTTCATATAATCCATCAATGCCGAATTTGAGCAGATAGATCGGGACGACCGGAACGGCGATACAGAACCAGACGGCTGATCCGCCAAGGTTGAGTTTCGTAAAATCAAAGCCGTTAATTAATAGGGCAAAGATCACCGGGAGGAAGATGACGATCACAGCGATCAGGAACATCCTGAAGATCCGAAGCGGGGTCGCAAAGCGCAGGATGACTGGCTGATATTCATCGCTGATCTTTTCAAAGAAGACCGGTTTCTGGATTTTTCTTTCCCTTAGTTTATCGTTTATGACGAGTTCGCCGTTTTCTCTTTTGAAGGTGTTTTCACCTGAGGTGAAGATCTTGCGGCCGGAGACGACTCTGAAATCGTTGTGTAAGGTGTCGGAATAATAGCACAGCGTCACAATGATAAAAAACAGCGCCAGTATGCCGGTGATCATCAGTGAGCTCATCGTATCGGCACCAAAGGCTTTTAAGGCCAGGAAGAAAACAGCCGAGAAACAGATCGTGGCGATGATAGCTTTGAGCCACCAGGGCAGGAAATAGTAGTGAGAGTCTTTTAAGGCTCTGATGGAAACCTTGCCGGTCTGACCGTTGACGGCCGCCATCAGTCCATCCTTGCAGATGTAGTAGACAGGAAGCAGAACCGGCATCTTAAAGGCATTATTTACATCGGCATCAACTTCAAGTGCTTTTGTCTGCAAGACCTTGCGGATCTCTGGACGATAGTTTTCTGCTGTTTCCGCTTGCGCTCTTTGCAACATTTCAGTATCAGAGATATCGGCGATCTTTACGCGCTGTCCGGCGATATAGCCGAAATCAAATTCATTCAGTCTG
>CADCOR010000211.1 GCA_902803055.1 uncultured Erysipelotrichaceae bacterium | reverse complement strand
GGTCTTTCCCGTTTATTATCAGATATCTTAAAGACATTCATGAATTATGATCTGCCGTACTTCTATCTGTACCTGATCATCAATATCGTCCTGGCTTTCATCGTCTTCCGTCATATCGGCAAGCTGTTTACGATCTTTTCCTTGCTGCAGACCGTCCTGGTATCGCTGTTTGCGTCAAAGTTCCAGGCTTTGCATATCCTGGATGATCGCCTGCTGATGGCCTTATTTGGCGGTCTGATCAATGGCTTTGGTGTTTCACTGGCATTAACCAATGGAGCATCAAGCGGCGGCACAGATTTTCTGTCGGTCTATTTCTCCAATAAATTCCATCGCTCGATGTGGGATTATGTCTTTGTCTTCAATTCCTTGTTGGTCTTGGTCTCGGGTTTACTGTTTGGCTGGGAGACAGCGGCTTATTCAATGATCTATCAGTATACTTCCACCCTGATCGTCAACCGTATGCATAAGCGCTACACTCACCAGGCGATCATCATCGTCACCAAGAAACCTGATGCGGTCATCGATTCGATCCTCAACAATGTCCGCCATGGCATCACCAGGATCTCCGCCAAAGGCGGCTATATGGGAGATGAGGAGACGATCCTCTATACTGTCGTCAATACCTTCCAGACAGCGGAAGTCGTAAGGTATGCCCTGCAGGGAGATGACAAGGCTTTTATCGAGACAAGAAATTCTATAGCGGTCTATGGCAACTACTACCAGAAGCCGTTAGATTAAAAAAGGGTATAAAAAAACCGGAATCGTGTTCCGGTTTTTGTTTACTACAGGACTGTTTCGCTGCCGTCGGCTTTAATCACAACAAACTGGTAGTTGAGACCATATTTGGCGATTAATCCGGAGATGACAACCAATGGGGCTGCACCGGCCAGTAAAGCTACTCCACCAAGAGCGGCACCGGCATTTACACTTACCGATACGAGCTGCTTGCCTTCGTTGTTTCTGACAGCGATGCGGTTGACATTACCTTCAGCGATCATTTCCTTGATCTTGGTCATAATGGAATTTGTGGTTCTTTCGCCTTCTTCGACAAACTCATTGAAACGGGCACCGAAATTCTGATTTCTTTCTTTTTCGAGCTGGACGATTGCGTCAACCACGTTTCCGTCAGTGTCGAGCAAAGCTAATTTTGCTTCCTCGTAAGAACAGCCAGTTCTTGCGATGACCTGATCAACCTCATTAATAGAAAAATTCATTTAATTTACCTCCTTTAGCACTCCACATTTTGGACTGCTAAATTTATCTTAGATTATTTTTTATTTCCCGTCAATATCTCCATAAAATACAATACAATTAATAATGCAGCATCTTTTGTTTCCATTAAAGGACAGCTTTTTAGAAAAATGGTATAGTTCAGCTAACAAAACAGTTAAAAATACGTTATATTGGATATATTATCGAGTGAGGGCAAACTTGAATTCTCTACGTACAAAAATCACTACACTGACTGCATCAATGATCATTATTGTCATGATCATTTCTGCTGCTTTTGGGGTGATCGCTCTTAAAGACATGGGCAACGAGAATGCGAACAATACGCTCAGACTGCTGTGTGAAGTCGGACAGAAAAATCTCGATGAATATTTCAGCAGCGTTGAACAGTCTGTTGAACTGATCTCTGCCTATGTGGAATCTGATCTTGACGGTATTGATGATCAGCATCTGTCCAGACATGTTGAAAGAGTCAGAGATATCTTCACCAACTACACTTTTCCTAATAACAGTGTCTTGACCTATTACTACCGTATCGATCCGAACATTTCCGATGATGTCGATGGCTTCTGGTATGTCAGAAGAGAAAACGGCCGTTTTATTGAACATGAAACAACAGATATCACGCAATACGATGTAGAGGATACTTCTAAACTGGTCTGGTTCACCGTCCCGAAGCATGATGGCAAAGCCGTATGGCTGCCGCCTTATATCACTGAAAATCTGGGTGCCAGAGTTCTTTCCTACAATGTTCCGGTCTATTATAAGGACAGCTTTGTCGGAGTCATAGGCATAGAGATCGACTACACGGCGATAGCAGAACAGGTCGATAATATCGTTCTCTATGAAAACGGCTATGCCTTCATCAATGATGCGCAAGGCCGAATCATTTATCATCCGCGTATGGATGTGACGGCAATGGAATCGCAGCCGGTGTTACCGGATGGTCTGTTAAGCAGTGACAGCGTCGTTACATATAATTATGAAGGCGTCGATAAACAGGGAATCTGGCTGCCTTTGGAAAATAACATGCATCTCAATGTCAGCGTGCCGGTCGATGAGATAAATATCGGCTGGCGCAACTGGGTCTCACAGCTGCTGGTAGTGTTCCTTCTGATTCTTAGCGGCTTCATCGCTTTGACACTTTATGCATCAGGCATGATCACCAAACCGCTCAGTGATCTGACGGAAGCAGCCAGACAGGTCGATAAGGGCAACTACGATTATATGATTGAATACAACGGCAATGATGAGATAGGGGTATTGACCAGAACATTCAGAAATCTGATTTCGCATCTTAAGGTCTATATCAGCAACCTCAATGACCTCGCTTATGCCGATGCCTTGACTTCTTTACGCAATAAAGGTGCTTTCGATATCTATATGCAGGACATTCAGACAAGCATCGACAACAAGGAAGAAGAAACGGCCTTCGCCATCTGCATCTTTGACTGCAACAATCTCAAACAGATCAATGACAACTATGGTCATGATAAAGGCGATCTCTACCTGCAGTGCGCTGCTGATCTCATCTGCAACGTCTATGAACATTCACCGGTCTTCAGGATCGGCGGTGATGAGTTCGCGATAATACTGACCGGCGCTGATTATGAAAACAGAGAAAAGCTCAGAAAGCTCTACTACAGACGCTGTGATCAGAACAACAAGGTCAAGGAAAATCCCTGGGAGAAGGTCAGTGCCGCCTTCGGCATGTCGGTCTATGATCCCGATGAAGATATGAGTGTCAATGATGTCTTCCGCCACGCCGATAAGCTCATGTATGAAAACAAGTGGGGAAAAAAGGAAAGAACATAAAAATCTGTTTCAACCAGGCAGTGCCGGTCAAAGCTGGTACTGCCTGATTTTTCTTAAACACTAAAGGGGGAAACAATTGTGCGGCAGTTTGTAATCTCAACAATGGCTCCGGCCTTGTGGTTATTGACTATCTTTGATCTGATGTCAATAATTGCGATGTTCGCAAATCATGAACAGAACCATAAAAATCCGGTTTCTTTTCTGACAGGGATCCTTTGTCTTGGTCTGTTTTATGACTCACTTATTCTGTCTTTAGGCGCAATCCTGCCTTTTGGCCAGCTTCTTAAGATACTGAGCCAGTTCCGTTATATATTGCATTGTGTCCTGATACCTTTACTGTTTCCGATCTGTGCTCATTCATTAAAGATCGATAAGCAGAAAATGCGGATCATCTGGATCGTTTCGATCGTCATCATGATCATTGGCTTTTTTGCCGGAATAGCTGTAGTCACGGAAGAGAGAACGGTTGGATTAATCAGACGCTATGCCGAATCAAAACTGACACCGAAATTTGCGGACAGTATCATTCAGATGCTTGATATCGTGCCGGTCTTCTTTATGATGGGGATCGGAGTCTATCTGTGGATAAAAAAGAAGAATCCCTTCATGTTTCTTTCAGGATTCTTCATGTTTGCGTTTACGATGCTGGGAATCTTCCTTGGCAAAGATCCGGGTGGCGATCCAAGCCAGAGTCTGATGTTCTATATCAGTATGTATGGCGAATCGCTGATGGTCTTCTTCCTATACTGTTTCATCCGCAAAGAAGATTCACAAAAGAATTAATCAATACCGGTCTTTGGCAGCTTGATATCGTATCCTTTCAGGATCTTATCATAACTGTCGATTGCGTTTGTAAGATGGTTGATAAAATCATCATATTTATACATGCCATCTTCATTGGGTGACAGATTGTCGATTTCAAAGGTATAGAACTGCGGGGGATTCTCAAGATCATGGATGGAAATGTTTCTTAACTGCTCAAGGGAATCATAGGCAAGTCTGACTCTGATGTATTCTTCATTTCCTTTGGTCCATTTTTCAAAGAGTATTTTAGAGCCGATCGGCGTTCTTTTTTCTATGGCGTTTGGCAAAGAATAATCCTTGACCTTAAGAGCTCCCAGTACTGAAGCAATATTGGAATCATGTCCGCAAAGGAAGGAGAAGACTCTTTGATCATTATTCAGCTCGCTTCTGATCTCTTGCAGTAAAGGATGAGCGATATTTACGGAAACTAAATCAGTAGTGTACAGACAATCGCTGAAAATGTCTTTGATGTGAGCAATAGCTTCCCAGTCCTCTAAACTGAGTTCATGACCGAAAGAAGCTTTGAGCAGATCGCTTTCTTCATAGTATTGCAAGACTAAGGCATCAGCCAGGTTGACGGCATTGCGTAGTGAGCCGCTGCAGTTTGGCTCTTTGTCGAGTTCCATAATGAACTCAGTCGAATCTTCATTAAAGTCTTTGATGTCACCGTTCTTATAGGCGTCGGAATCCTTGAAATCCAGAACTTCCATCAGCAGACTGTATTCCTTGTTTAAATCGCTGAGTTTCGCTTTCATCTGCTTGATCGCGTCTTCGTTGTATTGATCAGATACAAAAGTCAAAGAAGGGGTGAAGACCGGATCCATCTTGCCATAGTCGGCCTGAATGACAATCTCACTGTTGGCGACTGGCAGAAAGCCGCTCGCGAAATACTGTGTGGTGGCGATCGTTCGCTGCAGACCGTTAGCATAGAATCTTACTTCTTCAGCTTCCGGGCGGAAGTTTTCTTCAAAGAGGCCTTCAGCTATCAGCCATTTGCGGAAGTACTGTCCCATCGCCGTTTCCAGCATGCCGCCTCTTAGCGACAGTTCTGAGGCGTTGGAAGACCATTCAAACCAGGTGTGCGGAGTCGCACTGTCAAGTTTTGATCCT
>CADCOR010000210.1 GCA_902803055.1 uncultured Erysipelotrichaceae bacterium | reverse complement strand
TTCCTTATCTTCCTTCAGAACTCTGCCGATCGTCAGCATCCCCGCATTATTGAGGTTGGACCACGTCGCTCTGGCCAGTCTTGAGCACAGATTGAAATACAGATCCAGAAATTCATTGTCATTATTGATCGCTACCAGCAAGCCAAGACGCTGGCCATAGAAAGAGAAAGCCTTGGAGCAGGAAGCTGCCAGCAGAACCAGAACATTATCATCAAGTTCGTTGAACAGAGCGAAATAATCTCTGTTTCTGGCATAGTCGATATAGGCAATATCACAAATCAGAACGACTTCTCTGTTCAAACCATTGAGCTTGTTCATGATGGCTTTCCACTCATCCATAGAATAGGCATGTCCTAAAGGATTTTCACATGGTGAGTTGATCACCAGGAACAGTTTCCCTGAAGTCATGTCGATCTTTTTAAATAGATCCTCAAGATCATAGACATCATAAGTCAGCACTTCCAGATTGTTTTCATTAGCGATGACCCGATAATTGCCCCAGGATATCTCCGGATAGATGATCGTATCGCCATCCTTGAGACAGGTCTTGACTGCCATATAGATAGCCCCGGTCCCGCCTGAAGCAGCGATCGCTGTATGATTGGCGCTGACCTTGCCATCTAAAACAAAATCACAGACGAGGTCGATATATTCCTTATTGCCTGAAGGTGATGATGCATAAGATGAACGCTCGATATCACTGATGTTTCGATCAGCTTTGGCAACACAGTCATAAGTAAAAAGTTTCCCCTCTTCATCATAAAGACAGCCGGCTGTCGCATTGATCGCCAGCGGATCAGCCTTAGCGGCATTTACGACCGAAAAGATGCTATCGACATATCTTTGCGTATTTTCATTTTCTTTCAGAAATTTCATAATCCACCTTCTTAATTATTTATACAGATTCTTCAGATCATTAGTCCGCCTGTTTTTCTTCAGTTCTTCATAGATCTGTTTAAGCTGCTGTTCATAGCGATTGACATTGAATGACTCGATCAGTTCAAGATCCTTTATCTCATCAGGCAGATACTGGATCTTATGGAAACAGTCATAGCGATCATAAGAATACTGTTCATCCTTATTCAACCCAACCGGTGTGAGTTTGAGATACTTAGGCATGTCATAAGCTTTCGATTCAACTACTCCCTGTGCCTTATGGACGGCATCGACACCGGTTCTTGATTTCGGCGAAAGACACAGATCGATGATATGTACCCCTAAGGGAATGATCGCCTCTGGAAAGCCAACCTCTCTAGCTGACATGACCGCGTTGATCGTCCTGGAAGCCAGCTGCGGATTGGCTAAACCGATATCCTCATAGCCGATCACCAGCAGTCGGCGGGCAATCGAGTCGACATCGCCAGATTGTGCCAATAATGACAGATAATATAATGCCGCATTGACATCAGAACCTCTGATCGATTTCTGTAAAGCCGAAAGCAGATCATAATGGCCATCTTCGGAACCAAAGGATCGATTGTTCACATAACGGCAGTTTTCTTCAACTGTATCCCTGTCAATGTGCTTATCCTTAGCTATGATCGCTGAGATCTCCAGAATGTTTAAAGCCCAGCGGATATCACCATTGACGGTATCAGCGATCAGATCAAGCGCATCATCATCGATCGTATATTCATTGTTAAGCCCTTCCTCAGCTTCCATCGCCTTGCGTACACCTTCTTTGATATCTTCCGGTGAAAGCGGCTTGAACTCAAAAAGATGACAGCGTGAGCGGATCGCCGGATTGATCGAATGATAAGGATTGGCAGTCGTAGCGCCGATCAGGATGATCGAGCCATCTTCGACATGCGGCAGCAGCAGATCCTGCTTATCTTTATTTAAACGATGGACCTCATCACAGATCAGGATCAGCGAACCGGACATCTTCGCTTCCAGAAAGATCGCATCGAGATCCTTCTTGTTGCCGGTAACCGCATTGAATTTGCGGTATGGTCTTTTTAATTCATTACCGATAACTCTGGCCAGCGTAGTCTTGCCTGTACCGGGCGGACCAAAAAAGATGCAGGAAAAGATTGTGTCATTGTTGATGCATTTTCTGATGACACCGTCTTCACCTACCAGATGTTTCTGGCCCAATATATCATCCAGAGTTCTGGGTCTTAATCTAAACGCCAGTGGTTCTCTCATTTTCTTCTTTGATAAAAGCGATTGCTTCAAAAAGATCTTTGGCGACCAGATCGGCTTTCTCAAGATCTTCCTTCATCAAAGCAGCCAGATCCGGAACGACAATGAAGCGGCAGTTTCCATTGATCGCTGCTTTCGCACCGTTGTGTCCATCTTCAAAGATGATCGCTTCATTCTTTGGCACATCGAAATGTTCAATGGCTTTAAGGAAGATCTCCGGGTTCGGCTTGGTCTCCTTGACCTGATCAGCCGCAATGATGAAATCGATATAGTCATATAATCCGGCATTCTTCAGACACTTCAGGGCATTCTCTCTAAGTGTCGAAGTAGCGATCGCAATCGCTATGCCTTCTTTCTTGCAGAAATCCAGTATTTCTTTAGCTCCCGGTCTTAAAGGAATGGCCACATTATCGATGGTATACTGTATTCTTTCCCAGAGTAAACGCCAGTAATCATCGATTGAAAAGTACTGCTTATATTCTTCTTCGATCCGGTTTTTATAAGTGATCCAGCTGCCGCCCATCAGGGTCGTCAGAAAATACTGGTCTATTTCCTTGCCCAGTTCCTTGGATACTTCCATTCCATTCTTGAGATAGACCTGTCTCTCCGAATCAAGCAGCAGACCATCCATATCAAACACACATAATCTGATCATAGCAATTTCTATTATATTACATGTTCAGTCAAAACAAAGGCAGGTTTCTGAGCCTGCCTGGTACATTACAGTTTAGCGAATTCGACTGCGATCTTGGAAGCGACGCGGGCGTTGTTGTAAGCCAGCTGAAGATTGCTGGCAAGGGAATCGCCGCCGGTCAGATCTTTGATCGTTGCCAGTAAGAAAGGTGTAGTAGCCTTGCCGTGGATCTTCTTTTCCTTGGCCATTTCAAGAGCCTGATCGATGACCTTGTCGATCACTTCATGATCCATTGAATATTCATGCGGAATCGGATTGCCAACGAGCACGCCGCCCTTTAAGCCAAGATCCCACTTGGTCTTCAGGATCTTTGCTACTTCGGCTGCATCCTTGACTTCATAATCAACACCAAAGCCGGAAGTCTCAGAATAGAAAGCCGGGAAGTCTTTAGTCTGATAGCCCAATACCGGTACACCATAAGTCTCAAGATATTCCAGAGTCAGTCCGATATCCAGAATGGATTTGCAGCCGGCCGAAACGACACAGACGGCCGTATTGGCAAATTCCTGCAGGTCAGCCGAGATATCCATGGTCTCCTGCGCGCCGCGATGTACACCGCCGATGCCGCCAGTCGCAAAGACTCTGATGCCGGCCATATCAGCGATCAGCATCGTTGTGGCAACTGTCGTTGCGGCTGTCTGACCATTAGCCAGATAGACTGCTACATCTCTTCTGGAAGCCTTGGCAATGTTTTCGCCATGGCACATCAGTTCCAGTTCTTCATCATTAAGACCGACTTTGAGCTTGCCGGCGATGATAGCTAAAGTAGCTGGTACAGCGCCTTCATCTCTGATGATCTTTTCAACCTTATGGGCGAACTCAATATTCTCCGGATAAGGCATGCCATGAGAAAGGATCGTCGATTCCAAAGCTACAACCGGTTTTCCTTCGCTTAAGGCTTTTTCAACTTCAGGTGTAATAGATAAGTATTCTCTGTAATTCATTTTTTATTCTCCTCTATGATCTCATCTAGTAATGCGATGGATAAGTTTTCATTTATCGTTTTAGGACTGCGTACTGCGGCAATACCTGCCGCTAAGGCGTAATCAATCGTCTGATCAATTTCCAATTCATTGACAGCACCATATATCATCGCCGCCATTAAGGCATCGCCAGCTCCGGAAGCATTGACCATCTTTTCTTCCCTGAACTTGCGTTTGATATAATTGTCTGAATCGCAATAGACGACCCCTTCCTTTCCTAATGATACCAGTAAACTGCCTGTTCCCGAAGCAATGATCTCTTCGCAGGCTTTTTTCAGCTCCTTATCGCTTTTAAGCTCTCTCCCGCAGAGATTTTCCATCTCGGTCCTGTTCGGTTTGATAAAAGCGAAATCCCTGGCATATGGTCTGATCTTCTGTGCATAGTTATCCGAGATCGGATCAATAAAGATTCTGACTTTGCCCTTGCACATCCTGATCAGCTCTTCAATCGTCTCCTGCGGAAGTGAAGGATCTATGACTAACAGCTTGCTGCCGAGGATGATCTTTTCCTTTTCCTTTACAAACTCCGGAGTCACATTCTGTAAGATCGACATGTCACAGGTTGCCAGATACATATCGTTATGTTCATCCTGAATCTGTACAAATACTCCCGAAGAACAGTTTTTAATGAATAACGCATCATCGATATCGATATGCCTGTTTCGGCAGTCATCACGGATCATGTTGCCATAAGGATCATCGGAGTAGGCCGTAATGAAGCGTGCCTTGCCTCCTAACAGCGTATAGTTCTGGATGACATTGCGGCAAACCCCGCCTAAAGAGGTTGTGATATCCGCCGGATGATCATAATGTGTTCTGATTTTAATGCGTGACTTGCAATAGATATCGACATTGCTGGCACCGATGCCAACGATATAATCATCATCCTTGACGATATAGCCTTTGCCTAAAAGATAGCCCTGTTTCTGCAGGGAAGAAATATGAACACCGACCGTATTTCTCGAGATATTCAAAAGCTCTGCAATCGCACTCTGCTCGATCGTCGGATCATTTTTGATGATGTTCAGTATCTCTCTTTCTTTACTAGTCATTTTCTTTACTTTCTAAACACATCTTTAGTTTACCATTAATGGATTATCCTGTTCAATATAAGGTTATAATTAAATTGAAAAGAATAGTTTTATGATCAATATCAATGAGCTGAACAGGGAAAAACTATGCAAGCTGTTTGACCACACCTATCTCAAAGCCTATGCCCAGCAAAAGGATTTCGAAAGGCTTTGCGATGAAGCCAGACAATATGGTTTTATGATGGTCGCCATCAACTCTGCACCTGTTGCCCTGTGCAAGAGACTTCTATCAGGAAGTGATGTACACGTCGGAGCCGCTATCGCTTTTCCCCTTGGCCAGACCAGTATCAGGTCAAAATGTGAAGAGACGATCGAAGCCATAAATAATGGTGCAGATGAGATCGACTACGTCATCAATATCGGCAAAGCCAAGGATCACGACTATGACTACATTAAAAAAGAAATGGAAGCCATCGTGAAGATCTGTAAAGAACGTTCCGTATTATCCAAAGTCATCTTTGAAAACTGCTATCTTGAAAAAGAAGAAATAAGACAGCTTGCGCTGATCGCTAAAGAAGTAAAGCCTGACTTCATCAAAACCTCAACCGGCTTTGGCACTTCAGGAGCAGCTGTTGAGGATGTAAGGCTGATGAAAGAAACAGTCGGTGATGAAGTTAAAGTCAAAGCGGCCGGCGGCATCAGAGACTGGCCGACCTGCAAAGCGATGTTAGAAGCTGGAGCTGAAAGGATCGGCACCAGCTCATCCATAAAAATCTTGGAAGAATTCCTTCAGGAAAAAATAATATAAAGAGGTATGAAAAAATGAAAACATTCCAGTGTGTCGTTGAAAACCCTATCGGTATCCACGCCCGCCCAGCCGCCCTGATCGCCCAGCTGTGTGTAACCTTGCGCAGCCAGGTCACCATCAAGTGCAAAGACAAAACAGCCGCCGGCAATGATGTGCTGCAGATCCTGGCACTCAGAGCGAAAAAAGGCGATCTGCTAGAGATCAGCGTTGAAGGCGCAAACGAGGAAGAAGATGCTGAAAAGCTCAGAAAAGTAGTTTGTACAGACTGTGTTGAAGTCAATGAAACTTCCATTCTTAAACTGGCCTTCTTCAATACAAAAGACTATGACAGGATCTTCTTTTCCAAACTGGCTGATGAAACAGGTCCTGGAACCTACAACACCGAGATCACCTATCTTGAATCAAGACTGACAAAAGAAACGGCGACTTTAGCCAAAGGCCATGATGCCATCTGTATTTTCGTCAACGATGAAGCACCAAGAGAAGTCGTCGACATCCTGCATAACGAAGGCATCAAACTGATCCTGTTAAGATGTGCCGGCTTCAATAACGTCGATCTGGAAGCCTGCAAACAATATGGTATCAAGGTCTTAAGAGTGCCGGCCTATTCGCCTTATGCAGTAGCTGAACACGCAATGGCGATCTTGCAGGAAGCCAACCGCCGGCTGCATCGGGCTGACCGCAAAGTCAGAGACAACAACTTCGCCTTATCCGGTTTATTAGGCGTTGATCTGCATAACAAGATCTGCGGTGTCATGGGTACCGGCAAGATCGGTGAATGCTTTGCGAGAATCGCCAAAGGCTATGGCATGTCGATCATTGCCTGGGATCCCTATCCTAATCAGAAATTAGTCGATGAAGGCTTGCTGACCTATGTCGATAAAGATGAACTCTTAAGCAAGGCTGATCTGATCTCCTTGCATGTTCCGCTCATCATGGGTGACAATGGTACCTACCACATCATCGATGAAGAAGCGATCAGAAAGATGAAGAAGCACGTCATGCTGGTAAATACAGCCAGAGGACCTCTGATCGATGCCGAAGCATTGATTTCTGCCCTTAAGGATGGCAAGTTCCAGGCTGTTGCCCTCGATGTCTATGAAGGTGAAGATGAAAACGTCTATACTGACCGTTCCAATGATGTATTGCCGCATTCAATCACTGCCAGACTGCAGATCTTCCCGCAGCTGGTCTTGACTTCTCATCAGGCTTTCTTCACCAGAGAAGCCATGCAGGCCATTGCCGTTACAACAATGGAAAATGCCCGCAACTATTCAGAAGGAAAAGATTTCGGTCCGGCTGAAGTAGCTTAAAATCCAAAACAATTATTCTTATACAAAATGGATGCCTCCTTGGAAGCATCCATTTTAGTTTTCTGTTTTATTAAGCTAATTATGCCTGAGCAGTTCCTCAAGATAGATCTGTCTGACGATTGAGATAACAACATTTTTAAGCAGAGCTTTGGATTCGTCTTTATCATCGACTTTTCTGATCTCTTTGCCCGCAAAGATCTGATGCAGGTATTCATCAAAGTATTCAATAAAAATACTATAAGCCTGCTCGCTGTCCATGAGTTTCCGCTGCTTTTTTAAAATGCGATCTACATAATCCAAAGACAGAATATATTTAGTCAAGGCAATAAAGATCAGATCAGCGATCTGTTCCCGGTAATACTGTTTCTTGATCGGATTGGCGATCAGATGTTTCTTGACATAATTGGAGATCATGGAATTGGTCATCTCCACATTCACTACCGGTTTCAGACATTCATTGATATATTTCGACGTCTGATCTAAATAAAGTCCAACCGCAGGTATCTCCCTGTAGGTCGGCAGATTATAATTGCTGATTATCTCTTTTCTCTCTTTACTGATCTCTAACATAAGTACTCCATAGGTTTTTTAAAAACTCTTGACAGGTTTAATAATACTTTATAAGATAAAGATGAAGAGTTTTTCAAAAACTCTTTACAGGTTCATTGTAACACAGAAAAGGAGGAAAAAATGAGCGAAATATCTCTGAAAGATAAGCCTATTACAGCTGTTAAAGATCCCATCAGCACCATCACTCATTTTATCGGCTTTCTGGCTGCGATCCTTTTAAGTCTGATCCTGGTCGCCAAATCAGCATATAAAGGTGAACTGATATCAACTGCAGCTATCATCATCTATTCCTTAAGCCTGATCATACTGTATGGAGCCAGCAGCGCCTATCATTTCTTCAATCTCAGCGCTAAAACAAACAGGAGACTGAAGAAATTTGACCACATTGCGATCTTCTATTTGATTGCCGGTTCCTATACGCCGATCTGCATCAATACGATCTCCCCTAATGAGCGAAGCCTGATCCTTATCATCATCTGGACTTCTGCTTTAGCAGGAACGATCATGAAGCTGTTCTGGGTTTGTTGTCCAAAATATGTCTCCTCAATCGTTTATATTGCCATGGGCTGGACAGCTCTGCTCAGGATCAGATCTTTCTATCTTGGTTTAAGCACAGGTGGATTCGCACTTTTGCTGGCAGGAGGGATCTTTTATACGATCGGCGGCATCATCTATGCCCTGAAGATCCGTTTCAATGAGAACTGGGGTGAACATGAACTGTTCCATATCTTTGTCCTGTTGGGTTCACTGTTTCATTATCTGATGATCTTCTTCTATGTTGCATAAACAGGATCTCATCTGATCCTGTTTTCATTTCAATAAAAACTGTTTCTAAAGTACAGTCTCTTTTATCCTGGTGACTTGTCCACTCTTTAATAATTCTTTAGCTGTAAGCGAAGTGGCAATTTCCACATCCAAAGCTGAAGGATTATAGATCATGGAACCATCAGCGCTGTATTCCAGCCGTTTATAAGCCTCAAGATAGGCAAGGATCTCACCATTGCCCGCAAACCAGATCTCATCCCTGTGTTCATCCATATAGTACAGAAACTCTTCTATAACGTCCCAGTTATCATCCCTGTCAAACTCATATGAATGACCCCAGACATAGAACAGCTGCGGTCTTCTATCTTGTGAGTTTACAAATTCTTCAGCCAGTTTAAACAGTTCAGGATCATTGTGATGACAGCTCGGATCAAGTTCAAATGTATCTTCAGGAAGATTAAAACCGTGTGTTGACCTGACGGTTCTCGCTCCTTTATATCCGGCTGCTTTCAGAATCTTTTTGGCATCATCATTAAATGTTCCATAGGGATAGGCGAACATCCGCAAAGGTTTTTCAGCGATCTTTTCCAGATTTCTTTTGTCTTCAATGATCTCATAGATCGCCAAAGGTTCACCAATTGTACTCAGATCAGAATGATAGAGCCCATGGCCGCCTATTTCCTGATTCTTATACAGTTCACTTACATCTTCTTTCCTGATGATCTCAACTGCATATTTCCGCTCAGGTCTCTGGCCAAGATCGCCATAATTCAGATTAAAGGTTCCCTTGATCCGATATTTATCACAAAGAGCCAGCAGTCTTATGTCCTGCTTGGCCCCATCATCATAGCTGATCGTAAAAGCTTTCTTTAAACCGCCTGGAAATAACAATGTATCGTATCTTTTGCCCATAAATAGTTCCTCTTAAAAAAGAAAGCCGGGGATTAAGCAGATACCTCGGCTTGTTCATTCAGTGTATTTTTTTCGGGATTTTCCATCGCCATGCTTTCATCATAGAAAATGAGTTTTCCTTTGCCCGAATTCTTGGCGACATATAATGCCAGATCGGCTTCCTTATAGACTTTATCAACACCGCCGCTGCCATCATAGAAAGTGGCACCAAAGGATACGGCTGAGGTCGGCAAGCCATCAGAACCATCCAGCATCGCATCTTCAATCAGTTTGACCTTGTCAGCAACGATCTGGGAACTTGATTCGGTTATGCCATCCATGATGACCGCAAACTCATCACCACCAAGTCTATAAATCTCATCGCCCTTACGGAAGCTCTGGACCAGGACTCTGGCGATCTTCTGCAGATACATATCACCGACGTCATGGCCATAAGTATCGTTGACGTGTTTGAAGTTATCGGCATCCATATGCAGGAAGCAGATCTTTTCTTCTTCAAAACGTCTGATATTATCAAGATAAGCCTGACGGTTCAATAAGCCGGTCAGGGCATCATGTGAAGCTTCATAAGAGAGTTTCTTCTGATTGTCATTGACCTTGGACATCATCTGGTTATAGGAAGTAGCCAGGTATTTGATCTCATAGACGCCTTCTTCTTCCA
Source organism: uncultured Erysipelotrichaceae bacterium (assembly GCA_902803055.1). GTDB lineage: Bacteria > Bacillota_I > Bacilli_A > Erysipelotrichales > Erysipelotrichaceae > Colivicinus. The sequence goes on along the minus strand of CADCOR010000210.1, from coordinate 2,411 downwards.
GATAGTCATGTGAATTGATATGGCCGATATTCTTTAACAGCGGTCTGACCACGAAGTTCAGGATCGTAAAGGCCATCAGCATCAGAAACAGCATTGAATAGATCGTCATCCTTCTTAAGGCAAAGACGGAATTGTCCAGCTGTTTCAGACTTTCTGCCTGTTCATTATGGGTTACAGATGCCAGCTGTTTGATAAATGAATCGATATTGTCATTGACGATCTTCTTGTACATATCGTAATCGCCATAGTGAACGAGTTCAGAATCACCGCCAAAAGCCAGAGAGATCGCCTTATTATGTTTATCTTCCAGGGAAAGACCTTCTTCATATGAAGTCAATGAATAATCACCGAGACAGTCGCGATACTTCTGATCAGTTATGCCGTAATAATCCATTGCCATCAGGATTGCTTTGGCTTCTGACTGTTTCAGCTTATCTTCATAATCATTGATCATTTTCAGACTGGAAAGCAGATTGTCTTCTTTCAGCAAAGGTTTGAGTTCATTATAGGCGTTGTCATAAGTCTTCAGTTCAGTCAGTTCCTTGCAGTAATACTCAAGAAACTTGCTCTTGCCGGTAACGACAAAGCTTCTGACATCAGTCGTCAGATTATCTGAACCCTGTTTGAGCTGATTAGCCAGGATCTGGCCTCTGATATAAGCTTCGGAAGCTTCCTGCTGACGCTTATAGGATTCGGAGATCCTGTAGCTGGCCAGAAGCAAAAGAATCGACACCAGCACAGTCAAAATGGCCAGTAAAACACTGAGCCATTTTAAGCCGATGCCCCTGGATCTTTTATTATCATACTGCTCGATATTCTGAGTATTCATTGTATTGAGTGATTCTAAGAAAACGCTTACTTCGCTTATATATCATTTTATCATCTATTTACAAATAAAGTGTTCTAAAAAGTTTATTTTTCCTCATTCAGCAGCATTAAACCTGCCTTAAGGTATTCAGCCGAGCTCTCATACTGGCATTCTTTGAGCCGATCAGCGATGAGATTGAGCTGACTGGCCTTATAACCCAAACCCTTGAGAGCTTCTAAAGCCTCTTCGGCCAGTTCATTGGAACGCATGACAGTTTCTGTTTCATATGGTTTAACAGCCTTGAAAGCATAGTTTTTGGACAGATTGATCCGGTTTTCAAAGTTCATGATGAAGCCATAGAGGTCATCAAGTTTTTCCAGCTTTGTCTTTTCAAATTCCTCACGGGTAAACTTGACCGAAAAAAGATACTGATCCACCAGATCGCCCTGCCGATCACGCACGGTAGTGAAACCGGAAATGACGATCATATCGATATATGATGAGACATTGAAATAATTGGCGCTCAAAAAGACGCTCAAAGACATCACAAGCCTTGCGTATATTTCTCTTAACTGCGTTGAAGTGAGCTTGCGGTAAGTCAGTTTATAGTTATTGACAGAAGGATACATGTCATCGAGATCTTCGATCTCCGGCAGATCCAGGTCAACATACAGCACATTGTCTTCGAGTTCATAGTTGACGCGGACATCATAAGGCAATTTGAGTTCCTTCATGAAAGAACTGACCAGATTTTCGATCGTATCCTCATCGCCAAGGATCGAATTCGCATAGATCTGATGTTTGGCTTCATTATCCAAAGAATCGACGAAATCAGCGAATTCACTCTTGTTCATGACATCATCAGTATACTTGTGCAGGTTGATCAGCGATTCTTTGTTTTCTTCATATTCTCTTAAAATATCAGCATAATCAGGCAAAGCCTCAACTGGTTTTTCTTCCTTCTTCTTTAATGCGGAAGTCTTCTTTTCTGCAGATACCTGCTTGCTTTCCTTTTTCTTATTGTTGAAAAGTGATCCCGAGATCTTCTGACGATAGGAAAGACCGGTTCCGGTAATGCCGACAGCACTTGGCGAAAGATTCAAATAGGTTCCTCTTTTGCCGATATTGACCGAAGCCCCTCTTTTGCCCGCCGTCAGACTTAATCCGTTGCGGGAAACATTAACTTTAAGAAAATTGCCGATCTTGATCGATTTGTTGAATCTGATACCCATCTTCTACCCCCTCAGACTATAGCTCTTTAAGATTTTTCAAATGTTTGAAAATCCTGTTGACATATGGTGCATAATCAATATTTTCTCTTTTATACAGATGCCTGGTCAGCTCTGATGAAAGAAGATAAAGCGGCGTCAGAGAAAGATTGCCGCTGACACCTTTCATATTCAAAGCACATTCATAGGCTCTTTGCAGATCATTGCGGTTCAATGCTCTTTTTATGGCCAGATAATCATTCTTCTTTAAAAAGAGCTCGACCAGCTGCAGATAAAAAGCCTCGTCACCCTGACACTTATCCATCGCTGATCTGATATCAGCACCATACACTTCCAGTTTCTTCAGACTTATCATTTCTGTTCTCTTTTTTGTT
>CADCOR010000209.1 GCA_902803055.1 uncultured Erysipelotrichaceae bacterium | reverse complement strand
TCTTTGTAAGGGGCATGATCGGAAAAGCCCAGAATCTTATAGCCGGCTTTGATCGCGGCCAGGACATATTCTTCGTCAGTACCGCAGGCATGGCCACAGCGGGAAGTGTGGGTGTGATAGTTATATATAAGCATAAAAGTATTATAACTTATTTATCGATGATATCGGAAACGACTTCGATCATATCTTTAGCTCCCGAAATGGCATTCTTGGCTTCATTGGCTCCGACCTCAGAACTGATGGCGGATTTGATGGAATCGACGTCATCGACTAGTCCGGCAACTGAACCTACGGTATCTAATCCCAGGATTGAAGCCATATCGCCGATCACCGTCGCTGTTGATGAGATACTCAGTTCTCCTTCTTCAATGGTGGATTTGATATCCCGGCCAGAGGTATAGACATTTATCAGAGTGGAAATGCCGGGAATGCCTAAGGCATCGGCGACCATGCCGATATTGTCTAATGATTCGTCTGATTTAAGATCAGGCTTCAGGATCGGCAATATCAGTCTGACGATGATCACATAGGCATCTGATCCATATGGCACATAATTGATGATCTTTTTATCCTTGATGAGCTCATCAAGTTTCTTTTTATTTTCGTCGATCATCTGCTGAGTCATGATGAATCCAATAGCTGTATCCTGAAGTTCATTTTCCTTCAGGACTATAAGTTCCTCGAGGCTTTCTTCGCTGAGTACATCGGCGAGCAGGATATCCGGGGTGTTTTCTTCCACGCTTTCCTTAATCTCTTCGTACTCACAGGTACTCACTTCCAGATAGTGTCTGGTCTTCAGAATACTGATGAGGTTTTCATCCTTGCTGGCAACAAGGATCGTTTTGTCCTCCAGTTCCGGTTTGAGATTTTCGCTGTCATCATTTACTGTCTCACTGCTTCTTTTTGACAGGGAACTGCGTCTGATAAAATAGATCGCTCCTGAAAGAAGCGAAACAATGACGCCTGTGACAACAAACAGAATGGTCGGATCTTTTTTAGGAATAAGCTCTTCGATCTTTTCGCCGCATACTTCGCAGGTCTTGCTTTCAAGGCCTTCTGTAAAATAGCCGCTTGCCTTTTCAATTGTCCATTCTTCAGGATACTTATGGCCAAGCTTGGCGATCTTTTCTTCAACCGTTTCTCCGCATACGGTACAGGTCGCTTTCTTTAAGCCGTCTTCTTCGCAGGTCGCTTCCTTGATGATCGTGAAAGTTCCGGGTTTATGTCCAAGAGCCGGGATCGTTTCGTCAAACAGTTTATGGCAGATCTTGCATTCGCCTTTTTTATAGCCAGGCTCACTGCAGGTTGCTGCCTTTTCTTCGAAATCGACATCGTGACCGGTGGCCTTGATGATCTCAGTCTTGCTGTCATTGCATTTGGAACAGGTCAGTGTTTTAATGCCATCTTCTTCGCAGGTCGCTTCCTTGCTGATCTTTTCAACATATTTATGACCCAGGGCTTTAACGGTTTCACTGTAGCTGTTGCCGCAGCTGCTGCACTTGTAATCGATAAGACCGCTCTCGGTACAGGTCGCTTCCTTTTTTACCGTCTTCTTGTATGAGTGTCCGCTTGCCGGTACAGGGTCAAGATAAGAATCGCCGCAGCGGTCACAGAGATATTCTTTATAGCCGTCTTGAGTACAGGTGGCTTTCTTGTCCTCGATCAGTTTATATTCATGACCAAGTGCCGGAATGGCGATGGAGTAGTTTTCCACCCCACAGGTCGGACACATGGCTTTGGCTTCACCATCATGGTCACAGGTCGGCTGGCTAACGACAGATTCGATATACATGGTCTGTCCGCAGACAGGACATATTCCATAGCGATCGCCGAAGTCGACAGCAAAAACAGGCAAAGCAAAAACACTCAGAATAAGGATACTGATTAACAGGTAAATCAGCTTTGAACTGTCTGTTTTTATTTTCATAGCTTCATCCTTTTGAATAAGAAAAACAAGGCGGAAGTGAAATGATTATGAATGTACTGTTAAGCTAATTTCAGTATAACAAAAATAAAGGCAGTAACGGAAATTACTGCCTTGATGATTATTTAGCGTTGAGATCAAAGATCAGATCAAGACTGTCGGAACATTTCTCAATAGCCTGTCTGTTGCCGATGACACAGACATCGTCGGCTTCGTTGACTTTTTCAAACAGCGGGATCATCTCTCTGATCTTGTCGACATCAGCGTTTAAGATCTGATCGAGGATCATCTGCTTATCTTGAGCCTCGACACCCATCAGATATTCGCTGTTGCGCATCGAGATCGAAGCACGGATCGAAAGAAGCGGATCGTAATCACCGGTCGTACCGACGATATAGTTTTCGATCGATTTGTTTCGCTCGCAGAAATCTTTAAAATATTCCGGAGTTTCTTTATAGGTCTTAAGCGCATTGGCCGGATCCGGATCACGGTAGGAATAGAAAGCAGCTGAGCGGCTGTAGCCCATTCTGAAGCCGCAGCCGTAGGCACCGCCTTTGACGCGGATATTATTCCACAGATAATCGTAGGACAGGATGTTGCCGATCACATACATGATACCCAGATTATCGACACCTTCATCGAAGCAGAGCGCTTTAGCCGCAAAAGAGACATTGGCTGGTGCACAGATTCCTTCGCGTTTTGTTTTCAATGTTTCGATTGGCGTTTCTTCACCAACTGTACCTTCTGGTGCATCATCCAATAAAGCTTTGACGATCGCCGGCATGTCTTCGCTGGTGACCGATAAGAGGTAGCGGTTTTTGATGAAGATCGTCTTAGCCAGGCGTTTCAGTTCGCTGATGAATTCCTCGGCTTTTGTATCATAATTATCGACCAGATCCTTCAGATAGCGGTAAGCTTCATAACCGGCACTGTTTTCTGAAATGGCGGCAGCCGCTGATGAATGAGCCAGAGCTCTGGTCAGAGCCAAAGAATGACCGGAATTGCTGAAGGTCTGTTCCAGAACGAAGACGTTCTGTTTGAGGATATCCAAGATCAGCTGTCTGTCAGAAAAGTCAGTAGTATAGATGATCTCTTTGATCAGCTCGATTGCTTCTTCATCATTGCGGTGCAATGATGACCAGCTGACTGAATAGATTCTTCTGACTTTGCGGTCTTTGAAAGTTCTGACCGGCGAGAATCCGCTGGAGAAATCACCGAGGATCGATTTGATCTTTCTGGTCAAAGATACGACATCATAATGAGCGGTCGGCAGTCTGCCTAACATCGCCATCAGCTGGGTCAGGATCGTATAGTCACGAAGCTTCAGATCATTGATTTCGCCATACAGAGTGACATAAGAGATGCCATCGGTATTGACGTCATGTTTAAGAACAGTGTTGCTTCCGTTATGGACACAGACTTCCAAAGGGTAGATAGTCGGAGTCTTTTTGAGATCGTCGAGATGCAAGGCAGGCAGGGTCGCTTTCTGTTCCGGGGTATCTTCACTGGCTTGCCACTCCTGCAATGTTTTATTGACCTTCAGAAGTTCTTCTCTTTCCTCTTTGCTCCATTTGGCGGCAATGTCATGCAGCTTCGCTTTTTCTTTTTCAGCCTTTTCCTGACCTAGTGTATTGGAAGGATTCAGGATGATTTTGGCGCAGTGACGGGAATTAAGAATGAGATCCTTAAGCAGGTCTTCATAATAGGAAGTAGAGATCTTTGCGCGCAGTTTATCAAACAGATCACCGAAGCAGATACCATCTAACGGATCTCTGTCATAAAGCCAGGTATCAAGGCTGCTCAGAGCGAATACAAGACCCTTTGGTGTACCGCCGAAGTCTCTTTCCTTGGCTTTGAATTCACGCTGGTTCAGAGCTGCTTCGAGTTCTTGTTTATCGATGCCTTCTTTGATGATCCTTTCAAGTTCAGCAGTGATCGTCTTTTCAATCAGATCTTTCTTGCTCAGATCAGTATTGATGACATCAATGACGACAAAGGGCTGCAAGAGGCCATCCTGAACATCAAAGGTAATATCTTCACCAAGTCCGTTGTTGAGGATCGCTTTCTTTAAAGGTGATTCATTGCTTCCGCACAGGACTGAAGAGATCAGCGAGAAGGCTGTGATCTTTTCCTGGTCGGAACAATCACCGATGACATAGCC
>CADCOR010000208.1 GCA_902803055.1 uncultured Erysipelotrichaceae bacterium | reverse complement strand
GGAAGCACCTAATATGACAACAAACTCACCCTTATCAATGCCAAAGGACATCTCATTGAGAGCTCTTATTTCAACTTCACCCATCTGGTAGATCTTGGATACATCTTTGAATTCTATATAAGCCATAGGTCACCTGCTTTCTTTTACGTTTCTAATATATTTTAGTATATTTATTTAAAAATATTAATATAAGCCTCATCTCTTATTATATCCAGCTAAAGTGTTCACAGGCTTTTCTGATCCCGTCTTCTTCGGCTGAAGCTGTCACATAATCAGCTTTTTCCTGTAATGGCGGATAGCCGTTGCCCATCGCAATGCTTGTCCACTCCTTCTTAAACATGATCACGTCGTTTTCACCATCACCAAAAACGACAACATCATGGATATCGCCGCCCAGATAATCAACCATATCGATTATTCCCTGATCTTTCTGATCATGCTGATACCAGAAATAGTCATCGCCCATCCTGATATGTCCCAGCAGATCCCGGTTTTTCAGTTTGTATTCATCCTTTTCAGGCATTGAAATATAAAACTTATAGATATTCTCGATCTTGTCATAATCAAGATCCGGCTTGTATATATAATTGGTCTTTTCTTTTCTCTCCCCGAACTGTTCGAGAAAACGGTGATCCTTCATCAGTACATCTATGCTGTCTTTAAAGGCAACCAGAATGCCATAACCCAGCTCATCAGCTTCATGAATGATCTTCAAGGCTTTTTCCTTATCCAAAGGAGCGTTTTTGACCAGCCGGTCATTGATGACTAGAGCCGCCCCGCCATTGGCTACGAAGTTATGGATCTGAGCCTTTGCGGCAATATCGATCGTCTTATAGTAAGCCCTGCCGGTCGCGATCGCCACAAAATTGCCTTCAGCTTCCAGTTTTCTTAAGGTCTCCAGTCCGCTTTGGACAAGCTCGCCGGTATGGATATTCGTCAAGGTTCCATCTATGTCAAAAAAGAAGTATTTCATCAGTAAAATTATAACCCAGTGCTGACTGTATAATATCTGTATATGAAAAAGCTTCTCATTTCTTTAAGCTTATTTATCCTCGATATATCAGCGATGTTTATTTTCAAAAGATACCCTGATTTTTTCTTTCCGGGCTATCGTACATTTTCTCAGAAATGGATCGCTTTTTTATCCTCTGTCTTTGCCATCGTTCCTTTTTCTCTGTGGGATATTATCGCTCTGATCCTGTTCATAATCCTGATCATCACACTTGTTTCAGCCATCAGAAAAAGACACTTCTTTAAATGGCTGAACAATGTCTTTCTGATCATCTCGATATTATGTTTTGTGGCCGTATATGGCTGGCTATTAAATCACTATGGTCCGCCATTAAGTGAACAGGTCGATCTTGAAGTATCGCTGTACTCGCATGATCAGCTGCTTGATGCCACGGCGTATTATTTTGATATGGCCGCCAAGTATTCAGAAGAAATAGTCAGAGATGAAGAAAAACACGCTGTAAAAATGGACTTTGATGAACTGGCGATTACGGCCGGTCATAACTATGAGCTGCTCAAAGAAAAATACCCTTTCTTCAAGGGCAGTACACGCAGAGTCAAACGCTTTTCTCTGCTTGGTGATTATCTTTTGTATAACGGCATCATCGGCATGTTCATGCCGCTGAGCGGTGAGGCTTCACTGCCTTTGCATGTGCCGACCGTGCCGCTGCCTTATACGATGTGTCATGAAGCGGCGCACCGACAGGGTCTGGCGGGTGAAGATGAAGCCAACTTTGCGGCTTTTCTGGCCTGCATCAGCAGTGATGATGTCCGTTTCATCTACAGCGGCTATTACAGTGCTTTCTCCTATTGCCTTTCCTCGCTCTATAAAGTCAAGCCGGAAAGTGCCATGACACTTCTTGAATCTCACGAAGAACTGCCATATCTGTTAGTAAGACTTGATCGCAGTGACACTGCAAAACAATATCAGAAATACGAATCTCCTTTGCAGGATATTTCCGACCAGATCAATGATACATATCTCAAGACTTTTAATGAAGAAAACGGTATTGAATCATATGGACTGGTCTCTGATTATCTGATCGCCTATTATCTTGAACTTAAAAAATGATCACTCATCAGTTAAAAGCTGCCTAAGCTTTTCCAAAGGCCGGTTGGACAGTTTTTCTTCATGGCACAGGTTTTTGCGCATGTTATGGTATCTGGCCAGAAATTCACGGCTTGACAGACGCTGTGCTTCATGAGCGAAGACCAGATACTGTTCCAAAGCATCAGAAGTCACAACGATCAGCCGATACTGATCTTTCAGCTTTTCACTTTGAGTTTCGATATACGTGTCAGCGGTCTGACCGCTCTTTGTATAGACGATACTGATGTTGTCCCTTTGGGCAATCCTGGCTGCCGAAGCATCCTGCAGATAGGCATCAAACACCAGGACACAGCTTGCTGAAACATAGCCCGCAAAATCACAGACCAGATCAATGACCTTTTCTCTGGCACTGATCAGATCATTTAAAGGCACATCATCCATCGCATGCATGACATTATAGCCATCGATCAGATACAGAAGTTCCTTGGATGTGACGCTCTGCGTTTTATATTCATCTTTCTTCTCAACTGTTTTTTCGACATAGCGCGGACGCGGTTTGTAAAGGGAGTTCCAGACCCGTTTTAGTTCTTCTTCATCGATACTGCGGGTATGATGTCTGCTTAGAGCCGGGGTATAGTCAGCGAAATAATCGCGCAGCTGCATATGCATATTCTCTTCCACTTCTTCCGGCGGGATATAGACACCGGCTCCGCTTCTGGTAAAGATCGAGCCGACTGGCTTGCTTAGATCGGAACTGTAATCGTAGCCGATCGTTTCGATCACTTCTTTTTCGTTGCGGCATCGGTCATAGAAATTGCCTTCGATCGCATAGGAGAAATCGTCCTTGAAGCGATTGCGCATGATCAGGATCAGTTCGTTGTAGTTTCTTTTATCGATCTTGGCCATGATCATCTCCTCTTCCACATCGAACAGATACTGCTGCGCAGAAAGTTCCGAGATGATGCCGTTCAAGACCTTCTGTGCACCGGAAAATGAAACCAGATAATATGGCTCCAGCAGATAGCCAGACGTCTTGCTTAAAGCCTGACGGATGGCACGGTTCAGTGCCTCCATCAGATCACCGCCTTCGGTGTGTTTGAGATGAGTGCGGATATCGACGATCTCGATCTGCACTTTATCCAAAGGCGAATCAGTCAATAAGCCGCAGGGACGATATGTCTTGAGATAATCAAGCAGAACAGAAAAATCTTTTTTGCCTTTAATTTGATAACTGTCAGCGGGAGTCAGTTTCACCAGTACTTCCGCATAATGCCTGAGGGGTTCATAATGACCTACCCCATATACTTCTTCATCGATGCTTTCTCTGTAAGCTATCAAAGGACGGGAAAAATCGATATTCAAGCCATAGCGCTGCTTTATCAGTTCCCTGATAAAGTCTTTCTGTAATTCACCCAGCAGATCGATCGTGACTTCTCCAGCGATCTGAATGTTGAGCTCAGGGAATTCATCGTTGAGCTCACTGATGATCCTGTATAACTCGTTGTCATCCTTATCAGAAACGATCCCATAGGTCAGGGAATCCAGCTGCTTTCCTTCTTCAATAAACAGTGAAGGCAGATAAGTGCCGGCTTTTAATCCCTGCAGTCCTTTGACAGCACAAAGATCATTGCCGCTGACTTCCTGCACGCTCTGTTTCTTTTCGCCATTAAACATGACGATCTCTGAGATCTTATATCCGGCAATCACGTCCTTGTTTTTCAAAGTACCCGAAAAGACTTTGAGATGGGCATAGTCATCAACTTTATAGATGTAAGCCTTAAACTGTCCCTTGCCTTCCGGCACATCAATGTAAGCATCAATGAAATCGAGCAGTTCAGCGACTCCTTGCTCATGCAAAGCCGAACCCGCAAACAGCGGAAAGATGTTTCCTTCTTTCAGATCATTTTTTATATATTCAGGATCCAGTTTTCCTGAAGAAAGATACTC
>CADCOR010000207.1 GCA_902803055.1 uncultured Erysipelotrichaceae bacterium | reverse complement strand
TTTCCAGAGAGATCCCTACCAATATCTCTTATGAAGTATTCCTGTCATATCTGGGACTCGGTTTAGGTCAGCAGAATGCGTCTTTAGGTCGAATGATCTCTGCCTATACTTCTTATATGACGGGTTATCCGCATCTGTTCTGGATCCCGGTCAGCTTATTGGCGATCATTTCGATTTCGTTATATCTGGTCGGTCAGGCTCTGGCAGATGCTTCTGACCCGAGGACTCACAGGTAGGAGGTAAATATGTCTGAAAGAAAAATAATCCTATCCGCTAAGGATATAGAAGTTCAGTTCCGTGTCAGAGACAATTACCTCAATGCGATCAGAGGAGTTTCACTCGATCTTTATGATGGTGAAACGTTCGCGATCGTTGGTGAATCAGGATCGGGCAAATCTGTCTTCACCAAGACATTTACCGGCATGTTAGAGTCAAACGGCAAGATCACCAATGGTTCAGTCATGTATGATGGCAAGGATCTGACTAAACTAGTCAGTGATAAAGATTGGGAAGGCATCCGCGGTGCCAAGATCGCTACGATCTTCCAGGATCCGATGACTTCCTTAAACCCAATCAGAACGATCGGTTCGCAGATCACTGAAGTCATTATCAAACATCAGAAAGTTTCCGCTGATGAAGCTAAAAAACAGGCTGTTGATATCATGGACAGAGTCGGTATCATCGATGCTGAAAAGCGTTTCAATGAATATCCATTCCAGTATTCCGGCGGTATGAGACAGCGTATCGTTATTGCGATCGCCTTATCCTGCCATCCGGAGATTCTGATCTGTGATGAACCGACAACGGCGCTTGATGTCACAATCCAGGCTCAGATCATTGACCTGATCAAGGATCTGCAGAAGGAACTCAAATTTACGACTATATATATTACGCATGACCTTGGCGTTGTAGCCAATGTTGCGGATCGCGTAGGTGTCATGTATGGCGGTCAGATCATTGAGATCGGCACGGTTGAAGAGATCTTCTATGATCCGGCTCATCCGTATACCTGGGCTTTGCTGTCATCATTGCCGCAGCTTGGTGTCAAAGGTCAGGAACTCAGCTATATCACCGGTACGCCGCCATCACTCTATAACATCATCAAAGGTGATGCGTTTGCACCGCGCAATAAATATGCTTTAAAGATAGACTTCGAAGAGGAACCTCCATTCTTCAAGATCACGGATACACATTATGCCAAGACCTGGCTTCTGGATCCGCGGGCACCGAAGGTTGAAAAACCGGAAGCGATCCGCAATCTGCATGAAAAGATCGCCAGCATGACCAGCAAAGGAGGTGCCTACTATGTCGAACAAAAATAAAGAAGTTCTTTTGTCAGTAAAAGGCGTAGATATCTCTTTTGATGTCGGCAAAAAGAAACCTTTCCGGGCAGTCAAGAACGCAAACTTCGATATCTATCGTGGTGAGACCTTTGCCTTAGTTGGTGAATCAGGTTCGGGCAAGACCACGATCGGCCGGGCTATTTTGAGAATTAATGAACTTTCCAAAGGTGAGATCATTTTCAAAGGCAAGAAGATTTCCGGCAAGATCTCCAAGGAAGATGACAGAGAAGTCATCAGATCGATCCAGATGATCTTCCAGGATCCGGCTGCTTCTTTGAATGAAAGAGCCAATATTGAATACTGCGTATCTGAAGGCATCAACAACTTCCATCTGTATACTGATGAAGCTGACCGTATCGCCAAAGTCGACAAGGCTTTGATGGATGTCGGTCTTCTGCCGGAACACAAATCGCGTTATCCGCATGAGTTCTCCGGCGGCCAGCGTCAGCGTGTCGGTATCGCCAGAGCGATGATCATGGAACCGGAACTTATCGTTGCGGATGAGCCGATCTCGGCACTTGATGTTTCGATCAGAGCTCAGGTGTTGAACCTCATGAATAAACTGAAAGATGAAAAGGGTCTGACATATCTGTTTATCGCCCATGACCTTTCAGTCGTCAGATTCATTTCCGATCGTATTGCCGTTATTCACTTAGGCCGAATCGTAGAGATCGCTGAGACGGAAGAGCTGTTCAAGCATCCTTTGCATCCATATACGATCTCGCTCTTATCAGCTGTACCGATGCCTGATCCGCAGATCGAAAAACCGAAGAAGCACGTCGTCTATGACGAATCAAAACGTGATCACTCCGGACCTAAACCGATCTTGCAGGAAATCAGACCGGGGCATCTCGTATTTGGCAATGACAGAGAAATGGCTGAATATGAAGCTAAACTGCAGGAGATGGAAAAAGCTGAGGCGGAAGCCTTAAAGGGCTAAAGCGCTTAAGAATGATAAAATAACAAGAATAATTCCACAAAGAAGAGGGTAGTTGAAACTATCCTTTCTTTTTTCATTCTGATTAGTGATATAGGCATCAAAATCTTCCTTGTTTTTGCCGATGGCTCTTGAAGCTATAAAACCGGTGATGTCAAAATCACCATGGGCATAAAGGATCAATACGATGCCAACGATCAGCAGAAACAAGCCGATGATGAAACAGCCATCGGAAAAGGCTAGTAGTGAATTGCTGCTGCTGACATAGCGGTAGATCGGGTATAAGAGCGCCACGATCATGTTTGTGATAAAGTAGTTAAGGCGGAAATTGGCAAATTTCATATCTAAATGATGACACAATTTCACACGTTTTGCACATTGATATTTGTATGTTTGGGTAGTAACATAGTTTCATGAAAAATGAAAACGGAGGTATTAAATGAGAACGATTATTTATTACTTTATTCATATTATTACGAAGCTTCACACCAAGCTTCTTGCCCTGGCCAACAGCCATGGCTATGATTTTACGGATAAACAGATGCATTTTCTGGTCATCGGTGTCTTTGGTTTTGTCATGATGCTGGTGATCGAACCGATCTTCAAATGGCTGATAAAGAAACATGGCGAACTGCTGATCACTTTCCTGTATGTTTTTACGATCGTTGTCGTTGTTTCACTGGCAATTGAGATCGGCCAGGCCTATTCCGGGACCGGCGATATGGATTTTTATGATGTTGCTTCTGGGCTGCTTGGTTTCTTTGTCTTTTTTGCGGTCTATCTGATCGGCTATATCATCATCAACAGTATCAGAAAACCGGCTGATAAACAGTCCTAGTTCATGTGGGAAATCCTCAAGCTTTGATTTATAATAAATAAGGATAATTTGGGAGGAAAAAACAATATGAATATTTCACCGCTGCAGCAGGAAAGACTTAAATACAGTCCTAAACTTCCGGGCATGCTCAGAAACGGTATTGCCGAGATCTGTGTCAAAGAAGGCGAAGAAACAGCCAGTGTTGCCGATCAGGAAAAGATCAAAGCCCTTTTCCCTAATACTTATGGCAAGAAAGAGATCACTTTTGCGAAAGGCCAGAATACTTCAGCACCTAAAAAACAGGTCGTTGGCGTCATCCTTTCCGGCGGCCAGGCTCCAGGCGGACATAATGTCGTCTGTGGCTTATACGATGCATTAAAGGCTACGAATAAGGAAAATGTCCTTTATGGTTTCAAGGGCGGACCAAGCGGACTGCTGGAAGATGATTATCTGATCTTTGATGATGAATATATCGATCAGTTCAGAAATACCGGCGGTTTTGATATTATCGGTTCCGGCAGAACAAAGCTGGAGACTGAAGAACAGTTTGCGGTTGCTGCCGAAGTCTGCAAGAAACATGGCATTACAGCGATCGTTATCATCGGCGGTGATGATTCCAATACCAATGCGGCTGTCTTAGCTGAATACTTCGCTGCGCACAATACAGGCGTACAGGTCATCGGCTGTCCAAAGACGATCGATGGCGATCTGAAGAACGAAGATATCGAATGTTCATTCGGCTTTGATACAGCGACCAAGACTTATTCAGAACTGATCGGCAATATCGAAAGAGATGCCAACTCAGCCAAGAAATACTGGCACTTTATCAAAGTCATGGGCCGTTCAGCTTCCCATGTCGCTTTGGAGTGTGCTTTAGAAACACAGCCTAATATCTGTCTGATCTCAGAAGAAGTTGCTGCTAAGAAGATGTCTTTAGCACAGATCACGAATTATATCGCTGATGCAGTTGAAAAAAGAGCAGCCGAAGGCCTGAACTTCGGTGTAGCGATCATTCCGGAAGGCGTTGTCGAATTCGTTCCGGAATTCTCAGCGCTGATTCAGGAAATAAATGAACTGCTGGCCGGAAACAAGGCGGAAGCGTTCAATGCGCTGAAGAACTGGAAAGAGAAATTCGACTTTATTGACAAGGGTCTTTCATCAAAGGCAATGGATGTCTTCAAAGTCCTGCCGGAAGCTATTGAACAGCAGCTGTTCTTAGAAAGAGATCCGCATGGCAACGTTCAGGTTTCACTTATTGAATCGGAGAAACTTTTCTCAGCCATGGTCAAGGCTGAACTGGCCAGACGCAAGGCAAATGGCACTTATAAAGGCAAATTCTCAGCTTTGCATCACTTCTTTGGCTACGAGGGACGCTGTGCTTTCCCATCAAACTTTGATGCGGATTACTGCTATTCATTAGGCTACAATGCCTTCATGCTGATCCAGTATGGCTATAATGGCTATCTCTCCAAGATTTCCAATCTGTCTAAGCCGGCAGAAGAGTGGGTAGCTGGCGGTATGCCGATCACCAAGATGATGAATATGGAAAGAAGACATGGTGAAGACAAGCCGGTCATCAGAAAAGCTCTTGTTGAGCTTGATGGCAAGCCATTCAAGTATTTTGAAGCCAACAGAGATACCTGGGCAGTGAAGACCTGCTACACTTATCCGGGTGCGATTCAGTACTATGGACCAGACAGTGTCTGCAACCTGACAACTAGAACGCTGGCTTTAGAAAAAGAATAATAAATGCCCCGAATTGCTTCGGGGCTTAATTTTGAACTGTTAAGGAGATAAATCATGCGCAATTGTCTTATAGCTCAATCAGGCGGACCGACAGCCGCCATCAATGCGACTTTGGCTGGCATTGTCAAAGCCAATCAGCTCAATAAGTTTTATGAAAAGATCTATGGTGCTTTAAATGGACTGGAAGGGATCTTTTCCTTATCGCTGGTGGATCTGACTGATATGTCTGAATTGGAAAACGAGATCCTGATCCAGACTCCGGCGAGTGCTTTGGGTTCATGCCGCTATAAGCTCAAGAAAGACAATCCGCTTGATTTTGAAAAGATCTTTGCGGTGTTGGATCGCTATGATATTGAAACGATGTTCTATATCGGCGGCAATGATTCAATGGACACGGTTGCATCTTTGGATCAGTATGCAAGAGAACATGCGATTAAAGGCCATCGCTTCGTCGGCTGTCCCAAGACGATCGACAACGATCTGATGCATATCGACCATACACCTGGTTTTGGCAGTGCTGCCAAATATATCGCCTCTACAGCCTTAAGCACCTGGCAGGATTACAGCGTCTACAGAAGAAGAGAAGTCTTCATTCTTGAGACGATGGGCAGAGACGCCGGCTGGCTGGCCGCATCCGCTTGTCTTTCCGGGATCGTTGATATTCTGATCCTGCCGGAAGTGGCCTTTGAAAAAGCTGTCTTTCTGGCGGAAGTGAAAAGATGTCTGGAAGAGAAAAACAAGTGCTATGTTGTGGTATCGGAGGGCTGCAAGTACGCTGATGGCACTTATATCGCTGCCGCTGATTCGGCAGATGACAGTTTCGATCATGCCATTCTCGGTGGAGCATCGGGAGCTTTGAAGAATATGATCATTGAGTCTGAGCTCAGTTTAAGAGTCAGAGTGCTCAATTTATCAAATGCCCAAAGATGCTCGGTCACCGATCTTTCTAAGTGCGATATCAGTGAATCATTTGAATTAGGCAAATATGCCCACAGCTGTTCAACTGATAAGAGCTTTTCAGGAAAGATGGTCGCTTTAAGAAGGAAACAGCAGGAAGAATATGAAGTCGAATACTTCACGATCGAAGCTGATAAAATTGCCAACTTCGTCAGATCTTTCCCTCTGGAATGGGTGCTGCCAAATTACCGCGGGGTCAGCAATGATGCCTTGGAATATATGCGGCCTCTGATCAAAGGTTCAATTAAGATATTATACGAAGATGGTTTGCCTGCCTATGTCAAGCCATATTATCTGCGTTAAAAAAATCAAGCATCTGCTTGATTTTTTTAAAGAATAATTACACCGCGTTCCTTGCAATAGCTGAGAGTTTCATCATCCCAGATCGAGGACTGAACTTCACCGATGTGTGCCTTGTTCATCAGCAGCATGCACAGCCGGCTTTCGCCTATGCCTCCGCCGATCGTATAAGGCAAAGTTTTATTGACGATCATCTGATGATAAGGGAAGTTGAGCTTATACTCTTCGTTGTGTTCCTTAAGCTGTTCGATGAGTGAGTTTTCATCGACTCTGATGCCCATGCTGGATACTTCAAAGGCACAATCCAGCAGTTCATTATAGTATAGAAGGTCGCCATTGAGATTCCAGTCATCATAGTCGGCTGCCCGGTCATCATGCGGTTTCCCGTCTGATAATATATGACCGATTCCGACGATGAAGACCGATTTATATTTCTTGAGAACTTCTTTTTCTCTTTCCTTGGCACTTAATCCCGGATACATCTTTATGAGTTCTTCCGCATTGAAGAAATGAAGCTCAGGAGATAATTCCGTCGTGATTGAAGGATGCTTCTTTTTCAGTTCATCAAGTGTTTCTAAGATACACTGATGGATCTTGCCGACCGTCTCATAGAGATAATAGAGATTGCGGTCTTCCTTGCGGATGACTTTTTCCCAGTCCCATTGGTCTACATAGATCGAATGCAGATTGTCGAGCTTTTCATCTTTGCGGATCGCATTCATATCGGTGTATAAGCCATTGCCTTCATAGAAAGAATAATTATATAAGGCCATTCTTTTCCACTTGGCTAAAGAATGAACGATGACGCATTCCTTATTGATATTAGGCGCAATAAAATTAACAGCCTGTGCTTTTCCATCGAGATCATCGTTTAAACCGGTACTCTTTTCGACAAAAAGGGGAGCGGAAACTCTTTTTAAATGCAAAGCTTTAGTGAGCTTATCTTCGAATGTTGATTTGATGAATCTGATCGAAGCCTGAGTGTCATAGAGATCAAGGCTTGAACGATATCCTTCGGGTATAAATATTTTCATGAAAATATTCTAACACAATAATTCTGAAAAGATTTTCATTTTGTTGAAAAAATATATCAATTATTGAAATTTAAATGAAAAAATTGTTGACTTGCATCATTCATATCGTTAAACTATATTCATAAGCATAGAAAGGAGGCTTGTATGAAACGATGTAACGTTAAAGATATGGTCTTCTTTTGCTTAGGTGTCCTGGCTGATATTATTGATCTGTTAGCTCTACGTGATTTACGTGACATTATTATTATGAGTTACTGCTAAGATCGATAATTGAAGGCTGCATGATTGATGTAATAAGGTGGGCTTGATATTATCGATGAGCTCATCTTTTATTTTTTCAGGTAGTTACAGCATTGACTGTTTCTATATATTCTTACGGAAGGAGAATTGTAAATGAAAAAATTATTAGTATTGCTTCTGTCCGTCTTATGCGTTCTGAGTTTAGCTGGATGTGCTAACTCAAACGGCGGCGGTACAGACGATGGCGGCAATAATGGCGGTGGGGAAGATGCCGACCAGACTGTCACTATCAAACTCGGCTGCTCAGGTCCATTAAGCGGTGACGCTAAAGTTTATGGTGAAGCAGTCAGAAATGCTGCGCAGATCGCTGTTGATGAGATCAATGAATCAGCTTCAACGATCAAGTTTGATTTCAGAATGGAAGATGATGAAGCTACTCCGGAAAAAGCTGTAACAGCTTATTCAACTCTTTATGACTGGGGTATGCAGGTTTCGCTTTTCACGGTTACTTCTGGTGCCGGTGCTGCCGTAGCTGCCAACTATGATGAAGACAAGATCTTCGCGATCACTCCATCTGGATCTGCTACTGCTCTTGTCTACACTGATGAAAAGAACTTCCCAGGCAACTTCCAGATGTGCTTCACTGATCCTAACCAGGGTGTTGCTTCGGCTGACTACATGGCTGAAAAGTTTGCTGACAAGAAGATCGCTGTCATCTACAAGTCTGACGACGTTTATTCTGCTGGTGTTTATGAGAAGTTCACTGCTGAAGCAGGTGTTAAAGGACTCAATGTTGTTTACACTGGCGCTTTCACAAATGATTCCGCAACTGATTTCTCTACGCAGTTAACTGCTGCCAAGGATGCAGACGCTGATCTGGTCTTCTTGCCGATCTACTACCAGCCAGCTTCTTTGATCTTAAAGCAGGCTTCTGATATGGACTATGCACCAGTCTTCTTCGGTGTTGATGGTATGGATGGTATTCTGACACTTGAAGGTTTCGACACTTCTTTAGCTGAAGGCTTATACATGCTTACACCGTTTGCTGCTGATGCTGACGATCAGCTGACTAAGGATTTCGTTGCCAAATACCAGGAGAAGTTCGGTGAAGTTCCTAACCAGTTCGCTGCCGATGCTTATGACTGTGTATACGCTATCCACCAGGCTTTAAGAGATATCAACGTCACTCCTGATTACAAGTTTGATGAATCTCTCTACAATGATATGGTTGGACAGTTCACAACTATGTATTTCAATGGTCTGACTGGTGAAAAGATGACTTGGGCTGAGAATGGTGAAGTTTCCAAGTATCCGAAAGC
>CADCOR010000206.1 GCA_902803055.1 uncultured Erysipelotrichaceae bacterium | reverse complement strand
GCATTGTATTGCTTGTTTTTCCTGTATTGGAGAATCCGTATCTGTGTCTGATCAAAGTCTATTCTTTCATCAATTCAATGGATATATCTTTACGCGGATCTTTATCTGTTTTTTCTATTATCATCTTCATTATGTTTAAAAGATTTGCGCGTTTTCGCAACATGGATCTTAAAGCTGTCTTATTGCTCGTACTGATCATTTTGCCGCTCAATTATCCATTTACATATATCAGCTTTACCGATGTAGGACAGGGAGACGCAATCGTTATTAGAAAAGGTTTTTCACCATCGGTTGTCATGATCGATACAGGGTCTCCGTTTAATTACTATAAACTTAAATCTGATCTGTATAGACAGGGTATCTATACTGTTGATCATCTGATCATAACTCATGATGATACAGATCATTGCGGGAATTTGGATAATCTGAAGAAAGATTTCAAAATCAAAGACATTATCACTGAAGGAAGGGATTTCAGCTGGAAAAGTCTGAATTTTGATTTTCTTGATCTGGGAACTTATGAAAATGACAATGACAATTCCCTGGTCTATTATCTGAATATTGATAATAAAGGTTTTCTTTTTACCGGAGATATTTCTAAGAAAGTCGATGATGCGATTATCAGAAAATATCCTGATCTGGATATCGATTTTCTGAAGGTTTCACATCATGGTTCTTACAGCGGCAGCAGTGAACGTTTTATCGGCTATTATCAGCCGGAATATGCGATCATTTCGACAAATGGCTTATATGGTCATCCGCATGAAACAGTGCTAAAAAATCTGCGCAAATATCTGGTCAGATATTATATAACCAAACAGTCAGGAAGCATCAAAATATTCTTTACTTCAATGTTCGAGTTGCTTAAGACCGCGCATGGTGAATTTGTTATAATTAAGGAATGATATACGTGATCGAAGGACAGGAAGAATTCTTCATCCGGGAAAAAATAGATAAGATCATTTCCGAAAACGAAGGGGAGATCACCAGATTTGATGGCGGTGATAAAAATTTTTCTATTGATGTCATGTTAGAGGCCTGCAATGGCAATTCATTGTTTTCATCAGGTTCGATTGTTCTGGTCAATGAACCATATTTTCTGATCAAGAAAATATCTGATGAAGAATCTGATCTGCTTCAAAAATATATCAATAATCCAGTCTATGAATGCCAATTGATTCTGTATACCTATACAAATAATTTCAACAGCCGTTTAAAAGCCTATAAAATGGTGTCCCATAACGCCGAAAATATCAAACTTGATTGTCTGGATAATAAGAATTTCAATAATTATCTGCGCAGTCGAGTAAGTGAGGAAAGTCTGCATATTTCTTCGGATGGAATAAATCTGTTAAACATTATCTGCAAGAGAAGTGCTACACTGCTTAACAAAAACTTGGAAGTTCTCAAGCTTTATCCGGAAACAATCAATTCTCAGGTCATCAGTAAACTCTGTTCCAGATCAGACGAAAACGAGTCCTTTGATCTGATCAATGCTTTAACAGACAAAGATTTAAGCAAAGCTATCTATCTGGAAAGAAAGATGCTTTCAGATAATGACTCAGCTTTAAGTGTCATTGCTTTACTGGCGGGACAGCTGAGGTTTTTATATCAGATCGCATATCTGAACTCACAAGGCATGTCAAAAAGACAGATCACTTCTGAATATAATATCAACGAATATCGTTATGATAAAGCTCTGAATACATTGAATAAACTAAAAATGAAACAGATTATTTCCTTATTGAAAGATCTGTCTGATCTTGATATTGCAGCAAAATCTGATTATTCACTAAAGGATAATGAACGATTTGAACTGTTTATTATCAGGATGTGCAGGAAAGGCGCTTATGCAGGCAATTAAGGGATTATACAGGGTAGGGCATGGACCTTCAAGCTCACACACAATCGCTCCTTTCAGGATCGCCCAATATTACCACGATCATTTTACGGATGCCGATTTTTATGAAATTCATCTCGGCGGTTCATTAGCTCTGACTGCTGTTGGACATGGGACCATTGATATTATTAAAAAAGCTCTTGAAACGGATAAGATCGCTTTTTCCTTTGATACCAATACCAAAGAGAATATCATGAATATCACCGGCTACCATAATGGTCATCAATATGATACCTGGCATGGAAAATCGCTTGGCGGCGGTGCTGTTTCAATTGAAGAATACGATTGTCATGATCTTGACGAGATTTATGAAGAAAACAATTTTACTGAAATCAAGAAATATCTGGAAGATCACGATATGAACTTGACCGAATATGCATACAGTCATGAAAAGGATCTTAAAGCCTATCTGCTGAAATGTCTTGAGGTAATGTTCGATACAGTTGACAGAGGTCTTAACAGTGAAGGGCTGATCAATAAAGAACTGAACTATTATCGTGTTGCTTCAAGCCTGTATAAAAAAGCCAAAACTAAAAATGACTATATCTGTGCTTATTCCTATGCAACCTGCGAAGAAAATGCCGCAGGCGGCATGATGTGTACAGCACCTACTCTAGGAGCCTGTGGGATAATCACTTCTTTGGTTTATTATCTTCACTTTAACGAACATGTCAGCAAGGATATCCTTTGCGATCTGCTGACTGTCGCCGGTATTTTTGGCAACTGCATCAAAAAGAATGCCTCCATCGCCGGTTCAGAAGGGGGCTGTCAGGCAGAAGTAGGTACTGCCTGTGCCATGGCTGCAGCGGCAATCGCATATTATGAAGGCTCTTCATTAAAAACGATCGAATATGCTGCCGAAATGGGCATTGAACATTTTCTTGGCCTGACTTGCGATCCGATCTTGGGCTACGTCATCATTCCATGTATTGAAAGGAATGCCGTCAGTATATTAAGAGCTTTCGACTGCGCCTATCTGGCACAGCAGCTTTGTGATATTAAAGATAACTATGTCAGTTTCGATTCCGTCGTCCATGCGATGAACTATACCGGAAATAAACTGGCCAGAGAACTTAAAGAGACTTCCCTTGGCGGACTATCGTTGGAGTATCACTATGAGAAAAGCTGAACTGTTAGCTCCTGCCGGCAATTTTGAGTGTCTGAAAGCAGCGATAAAAGGCGGTGCTGATGCCGTTTATCTGGGAGGCAAGAATTTTTCCGCTCGTGCTTTCGCCAAAAACTTTGACAGTGATGAACTGGAAGAA
The DNA here is from genome assembly GCA_902803055.1 of uncultured Erysipelotrichaceae bacterium. GTDB lineage: Bacteria > Bacillota_I > Bacilli_A > Erysipelotrichales > Erysipelotrichaceae > Colivicinus. Next base: position 386 of record CADCOR010000206.1, on the reverse strand, counting down.
GCGGTAAGGTATGCTCATTTAAGAAATGTCAGGATCTTTGTGACCATCAACACCCTGATGAGTGAAAATGAGATCAATAACGCCTTAAAGATCGCTGATTACTATTACCGTATCAATGTCGATGCCTTGCTGGTACAGGATCTTGGTCTTTATTATGTTCTCAAAGAAAGATATCCTGATTTTGAACTTCACTGTTCAACACAGATGCATGTTCATAATATTGAAGGCGTCAGAAATGCCAAAAAACTAGGCTTTTCCCGTGTTGTTCTAGCCAGAGAATCAACTCTTGATCTTATTCAGGAAACCTGCAAGGAAGGCATTGAAATTGAAACCTTCGTCCATGGGGCTATATGTGTTTCCTATTCCGGTCAGTGTCTGATGTCTTC
>CADCOR010000205.1 GCA_902803055.1 uncultured Erysipelotrichaceae bacterium | reverse complement strand
GGTGTTGAAAAAAAGCCTAATACACCCAAGATAATAACCTGTTTGCACTGCAAATCAACTAAACTTGAAGTGATCAAGACCGTATATGACGAAAAAACGCAAAGGATAATTCAAACCATTAAGTGTAAGAACTGCGGCTTCATTTTCAGTAAATACATCACATAGCATCTTCTCTTAAGAGCTTAACGGACCTTTGATCAGAACAATTCTGATCATTTTTTTATGAGAGGCTCGATATCTCTTTGCAGGCAACGGCCTATCTGGGTTCCCTCATTAACCATAAAAACCGTGAATAATAACGTTTTAATAAAATCTTCGCCATAGCTGCCACCAGCAATTTCCCATTCTGATATTAGATCAGGGCTCTTTGATCCTGCTCGTTTTTCGATCTCCTTTTTAGTAGATGCGGTTTATAAACTTGATCATTTTTAAATCTCTCAGTCATTCGAAATTGACGTTACATGAACCGATGAATGATGAAAGCGATGATGACTCCTGCCAGAGCACCGATCAATAGAAAGATCATTCGCTGATAGTTTCTTTTCCCCTCTTCTCTTGCCTTTTCAATGCTGTCAAGCTTCTCACCATTATAGAATGAAACGATCTCTTTGTAGGTATGGACGTCATTTTCTTTCTTGACCTTTTCAACTTTCAAGGCATAGAACAGCGCAGCACTTACGATGATCCCCCAGATCATTGTGCCTATCGCTCCAAGTTGCTTCATCAAGGGCACAGCCGACACGATACACAGCAAGACAAGCCCGGCAAAGATCCAGTTATCCTTTTTAAACCCTTTGACAATACTTTGATCGACTTTTTCTTTCATGATCTCGATATCTCCTTTTATCAATGTATCAAGGGAGACACCGAACAGATCGCTCATCATCAACAGAGAATGAATATCGGGATAGCTTTTATCATTTTCCCAGCTTGAGATCGTCTGCCTGGAAACATAGAGTCTTTCTGCCAGCTCTTCTTGCGTCATTTCTTTTTCTGCTCTGCATTCTTTGATCCTTTGTCCTAAATTCATTCGGTCGTCTTCCTTTCGAATTCATGGTAGCTGGTTCATAGCATAAACGTCCATCAAATGTTCTTTACATACCAAAATTACCTGGATGTCAAAGATCTTTTACACTACACATCCATTTTAAATGAAAGGCCAGAACAAGTCTGACCTCATGAATTCTTCTCATCAATCGAGAAATAATCTTCACCTTCGAAAGTATAGCCGCATTTTTCACATCTCCTTGTTTCCTTGACATTATTTATATGAAAGTTTTTTTAGCATCTGATTAAGCACAAAACACCATGAATCGGCATTGATCGAAGAATGTTGAAACCTTGCGTTTGAAGCAAGGTTACTCTTTGATTATCTAACAGTATTTATCGATCATCTGTCAAGGATGATGGATTTCTTCCAGCTTGAGAAATAGTACAATACTCCTTTTAGCCTGAAAAACTCGATATGCTTTAGGTGAAAAAGGACAGCCTATCGCTATCTGGTTTTTTAATTATCCTTCAACCCACTCATAGATCCAGAGTGTAATGCAGTCACATCCGTAGAATATTATCCCCAGTTCAGATCCAGGAGATCCTTCCTGATCAAAGGTGTGTGATACAACCACGTGGTTTATGTTCTCGCCCATTGTATCGACAGCACATGTATTTGGTTGATTCTCTACTGCAGGTCCGAATTTTGATCCATTGTATTTGAGCCCCTTACCATCATCTTCAGGTGTTCCATACAGCATATATGATTTAGCGGTTACCAGCATTCCTCCAGAGTGCTGCATACTCAAATCAAGTGTGAATGATATGGTTTCACCTGGTTTGATTGCTTCAGGCGGAGCGCTGCAGTTGACGGTAAAGGTCGTATCGCTGGCTTCACGATCCTCAGCTGGCGGAAGATAGGCCTTATACATATGCCACAACTCTTCGGCAATATAGGTATATACCCACGATGTATAGGAAGTCGTATCACCTTCTTTTATGTAGGTCTTTTCTTTATTTAGTTTCCAGACACCAGCCTTCTGTTCAACATTCTGTGTATTGTCGGTTTCTACAGGGGCAGTCTGTTCTGTGCTGCTTCCGGTATTGTCTTCAACAGGGGGCTGATCTTCAGTGTTGTCAGGAACCTTGCAGGCTGAAGTATCATCCATGACACTGACTTTGAGCCCTTTAATAAAACCATTTTCATCTTTTTCAAGCATTGTTATCTTATATCTGGTATCCTCGGTACGTTCATATTTTTCAGGAGGGACGAGTTGTAGTTCAGGAACAAATACCCCTTCAACAATCTCATCTCCACTCCATTTTTCCTGAACTTTTTCATAGCTATAAACAAGTTGAGCCAATTCTTCATATGTAATACATGTCCCGGTATATATTTCTAAAGCATAACGAAGACGGTCTCTATATTTGATAAGAGTTGAGGCTCTTTTCTCTCCTTCTGTAAACTCAGTACAAGCTGTTAAAACCAGCATTCTGAGAATAAGCATTATCACCGTTAAAAGTTTAATGGTCTTTTTCATAACATTATTTCTCCTGCATCTTATGTATAAATTTTATCAGAAAGCTAATATCAAAGGACACTTGTTCATTTTTATGTCTGAAAAAATCATGAACTTTTAAATGATGATCTGACGGATCGTTTTCAAGTAAAACCATCAAAAAAAGGGCTGTAACGAAACCTGCGGCTCTCTTTTCTCTTTCGTTGCTTTATCTATTTCGCTCAAGTTGTAATCTCTGACAATTTTTCTCAAGGCTTTATTAAGCGTTAGCTCGAGTAAAAAACCTCTACAAGATGACTGCGGTTAACAATGTATTACCTATAAAACTTATATACTGACTAAGATAGAATAAATATATAAGATATATGAAAGAGAGATTTAAAATATGAAAAAAATAATTGAATATTTTTTACTGATACTACTGATATTTTCAACGCTTCTGCTATCAGCATGTCGTGATGATTCACAAGAAGAGTGGTATATCGATACAACAAACGAGATAATTGAAGCCTGCACCGGAAAATGTCTCACCAGAGAAGAAATGGCTCAGCTGGTCTATAATTACGAAAAGATTCAGGAAAAATACAGCGGTGATCGAATTGGTGATAGTGATGAATATGTTCCGGAACTGAAACTAGTCACACCCGGCGAACACGAACATAACGAAAAAACCAGGTATGAGATAAAAACATTGAAATCAGATAAAACCGGTATTTATACAGGTTTGGAAGTAAAAGTTATGGATGATACTTCTGCCTGCAAGATCGAAGACAATAACCAGTCTCAGGCTAAAGACGATATTTCAGATGAGCCTTTGGAAATAATCAAAGGCTGGTGGTGGAACGAAAAAAATGAGTTTATTTTCAATTTGGAAAACGAAATGAGAGATTATCCAAAGCGTTTTGTAGTTGAAAAAGACGGTACTGTTCATGTCAACAGGTCAAAAAAAGATATTATGATCATAAGAATCATCGATCACGATCATATTGCAATCCATTTTACAGGCAAATCCGAAACAGAAGAAGTAGTTTTAACACGTGGTGATAAGCCTTATTGGGCTAATTAAGAATCCAAAGTCAACTTAAATCATTTATTTATAAGATTTTTTTGTGAACTAGATAATTTGAGGTGTGAATCGCACAAGGGTATAGCAGGATTTATTTCTGATCTCGTTTTTATTTGGAATGCTTCAGATAAAAACAGATCCGATTATGGATCTGTTCATTTCTATAGTAATCTTTGTTGCTTAGTACAGTTTAGCTCCCGCAGGGATATGAGGATCGACCATTAAGAGATGCAGTCTTTCTTCACCCTCTTCTGTATGCTTGGCACTGAGCAACATGCCCTCTGAATCTATACCCATCATATTTCTAGGCGGAAGATTGACGATAGCTATACAGGTCTTTCCTATCAACTGTTCTGGTTCATAGTACTCATGGATTCCTGAAAGGATGGTTCTTTCTTTACCTGTTCCATCATTAAGTGTGAACTTCAACAGTTTCTTGGATTTAGGTACTGCTTCGCAGCTTATTACCTTAACTGCTCTGAAATCTGACTTGGAGAATGTATCAAAGTCTACATAATCAGTAAATAAAGGTTCGATCTCAACTTTGGAGAAATCAATATTAACATCTTCAAAATTTGTGGTCAAATTGTGGTCAGAATTCGCATCAGATGTCGAAAAAGTCTTATTTATCGGCCTTTCTCCCTCTCTAGGCTTCATGGTCGGGAATAATATAACATCTCTGATAGAATCTGATTCTGTAAACAGCATCATCATTCTGTCGATTCCATAACCGATACCGCCTGCCGGAGGCATGCCGTATTCGAGAGCTTCGATGAAGTCCATATCGATATCGTTGGCTTCGTCATCACCTAGCTCCTTGGCTTTGAGCTGATCTTCAAATCGCTTGAGCTGATCGATCGGGTCATTGAGTTCAGTATAGGCATTGGCACATTCGTGTCCGGAAATGAACAGCTCAAATCTTTCGACAAAACGCGGATCTTCCTTGTTGGCTTGCGTCAATGGAGAGATCTCAATCGGATGGCCATAGAGGAAAGTCGGCTGGATCAGAGTTTCTTCGACATACTTCTCAAAGAAGGCGTTAATAATATGACCGACCGTGAAGTGCTTTTCTACTTCAATGCCATGCTGCTTGGCTAAAGCTGTCGCTTCTTCCAGAGTGTAGCTGTTGGCCTTGAAATCAATACCGGTCTTTTCCTTGATCGCATCGGTCATGGATACACGCTTCCATTCGCCAGACAGATCGATATCGTTGCCTAAGTATCTGAAGGTCGTCTTATTGAAGACTTTTTCAGCGATGTATTTGTACATGCTTTCGGTGAGCTCCATCATGCCTTCAAGATCAGAGTAGGCTTCATAGAGTTCCATCATGGTAAATTCCGGATTGTGCTGCAGATCCATGCCTTCATTACGGAAGGTCCTGCCGATCTCATAGACTTTCTCCATACCGCCGACTAAAAGTCTCTTCAGGTTGAGCTCCAAGGCGATACGCAGATACATATCGAGGTCCTGCGAGTTGTGATGCGTGATGAATGGTCTGGCGGAAGCACCAGTCAATAAGGTCGTAAGTACCGGCGTTTCCACTTCAACAAATTCTCTTTTGCCCAGAAATTCTCTGATCGTGTTGATGATCTGCGGTCTTAAGAAAGCAACACGCTTGGAATCTTCATTCATGATCAGATCGAGATATCTTCTTCTGTATCTTTCTTCGACATCAGTCAGACCGTGGAACTTCTCCGGGAATGGAGAAAGGGCCTTGGTCAGATGCGTATACTTCAGTACATAGACAGAAAGCTCGCCCTGCGGATTGCTTTCTGAGGGATTGGTGCGATAGACATAGCCGTCAATACCGATGATGTCACCGATATCTGCGGCTTTGACCAGTTCATACGGTTCTTCACCGACATCAGCTTTATTGATGACCAGCTGGATCGAACCATAGCGATCCTGGATATGCATGAAGCACATCTTGCCCATCCTTCTCTTGGACATGATCCGGCCGGCGATCGTGACTTCGTGCTTGTTGTTTTCCAGATCTTCCTTGTTGTTGCTGCCGTAGTTTTCTTTGATCAGTTTTGAATTGGCATCTGTTTTGAAACTATGTCCAAAAGGATCGATGCCCTTGGCCTTCAGCTCTTCTGCTTTCGCTCTTCTGACTTTCTGCTGATCGTTTAATTCTCTTTCCATGTTTATCTCCCTTCCGAATAAAATAAAAACGTCCCTGCTCTAAGGACGTCTGATAACGCGGTACCACCTTAGTTCACATGATCCATGTGCCCTTCATTCAGCTTTAACGCCGCCAGCGATTCACTCCAAGTTTTTATTCAGATAAGAGTATCTGTCTCTTTTCCACCTTTAAGAAACTCTCTTTAAGACCTTTTTATCCTACTCGTCTTTTCAACGTGACAAAGATATTTTACCTAAAATAAATATTATTTCCAAGGTATATTAATGAATTTTAAGCGATATAGACGAGCCGGAACTCTTCACATACCAGTTTCATATCTTCGGAAAATTCCTGATCGCTGTCTTTAAGTTCATCTGTGAAGAATTCCTCATGGGCATCTCTCCAGTACTCGATTGAGCGATCGCCCTCTCCTTCTTTATAGGCGTGATCGGCTGTTACTTCATTGAATGGACAGACATAAACTCTTGTCGTCTCGATTATGCATACGGCATTGTCCTTTGAATCGAGGATGACACTGTAATCACCGACTTCCGGCATTTTCTCTTTGCCTGATTCATATAAGGCATAAGCGGAACAGGTCGCTGTCTTGATGCCTCTGATGACCAGCTTTGCCAGTTTATCCGGCGCACCGCCAAATGCCCAGCACTCATGATAGCCATTCAGTCCTGATCTTCTCCACAATTCATCTGCATTCATATCATCCTGCCTCCATCTTCCTGCAATTGTTTTATATCATTATCTGCTGACCTGTTCGTGCTGATAGCTGATCGTCACGTCTTTGACGCCCTTCTGGTCCCAGGCCTCCAGAATTCTTGCGACCGGGATCATATAGTCTCTGTTTTCCGGTTCCATCAGCAGCAGGATGACCTGGCGATCATTATATTTCAGAAGCACATCAAAATTGCGCAACAGACCGGCAGAGAGCTGAATAAACTTATCCGTAGCCTCTGAAAGTTCTTTATCATCTTTTCCTTCAAGGCTGAATTCTACCATATGCAGATCCCAGTTGTTGACACCCGCAAATCTGTTCATGTACTGGAAGATCTCCTGGAACTGTTCTCTATCGGCTATCTTGGCACTCTTCTCGATATTTCTTTCGCCAAAGATCAGCTGCAGATTGGAAAGATTTCCGCTTTCTTCAACTGTCTTATCAGTTGCCTCATCGTTATAGACCTGGACCTTATGTTTGCCATTCCTCTTGATCTGATGAAGAGCGAGATCCGTCTTGGAAAATAAGGAACTGTATTCGCGACCATCTTTGGGCACAAAAGTGACACCTGCTGAACAGCCCAGCGGGATCTCCATGTCTTCACCCATCAGCTCTTTGGCTGTTCTTGTGATCTCGGTATTCAAGAAATCAACTTTCTTTTCTATCGTTTTTATATCGAGCAGACCTTCTAAGAAGATGATGAATTCATCACCGCCGATACGGCCGGAAATGTCGTTGTCTCTGATGACCGACTGGATCAGATTCGCAAAGCGCACCAGGATCCTATCACCCATCTCGTGTGAGTAGAGATCATTGACGAGTTTAAAACTGTCCAGGTCGATCAGCATCAGGGTGCCGCTGGCGTTCTTCACTGCTTCGCCGATCGCTTCTTCTGTTGAAGCTTTGTTGAGCAGGCCCGTCATTGCATCAGTCTGGGCTGCCTTTTCAAGTTTGCGGTTGACCTCATCCTGCCAGGTAATCATTCCTGAAAGCAGGCGATAGATCATGACGATACATAGCAGGAAAGCCGCAAGACAGATGATGCCGTAAAGGATGACGCGGCCATAGATGAGTAAAGCCCTGGTCAGAACATAGACCGAGAACTGTGAAGTCTCGTTGACTCTTGCCAACAGGATCATGAGCGAACCGTCATAGTCGCGGATGAGTTTTGTGTCTTCGCCGTTCTTGCTGATCTTGCCATAAGGCAGTTCCAGCACATTGGTCTTGCTGTCTGGCGACATCTGATAACGGCCATATGGGTGGTTGACGATGTATCCTTCAACATCCACTAAAAAAGCATAGCCGTTATTGCTGTAACTGGCGCCTAAGATATCGATCAGTTTATCCATATAGAAGTCGATGCCAAAGACGCCTAAGAATTTGCCGTTTCTGGCGTCATGGACCTGCTTGGAGATCGTGACGCAGTAGCTTTCCGTCTGGGTATCGTAATACGGCGCCGTCATGCTCCAACCTGTCTTTGACATGATCGCTCCGGCATACCATGGACGATCTTCAATGACCAGGTCAGGTTCAGGCATCCAGCCGTTATTCATGAAGACCGTCGGCTGCAGATCCGGATTGGCCAAATAGGTGACCGAGATCTCCGGGAACTGTTCCGTAATGCCATCGAGGTAGGCGATCGTCTCTTCATAGTTTTCCAGCATCTCCGGATTGGAAGAGATCGCGCTGACAAACATGTCCAGGATGCTCTTCTGCGTCTCGATCCATTCCTGCAGCGTGTTTTCATATCTTTCGGCTTCGCTCTTCATCTGGGCATTGCCCCAGCGATAAGTAGCAGAGAAGATCGAATAAAGGCTTATCAGCATCACGACGATCATGAAAGCAAGGATGAGGTTGCGGTAACGCTTGTTTACACCGCGGCCTTCTTTCCTCTTTTCGCTGTCGGAATATTCTTTGCGCTGTAATACATCTTCGCCTTCCCTTTTCTGATTTCTTCTGGCCAGGATAGCTGTTAAAACTGTCGTTATGATAAAAGCCAGCAGCAGCAGAACTGTAACGATCAGCTGAATATATGATGATTTGTATAATTCCCAGTCACTGACACTGACGATCATGATCCAGTCATCACCGGATTTGGTCGCAAAAAGATTTTCATGCAGGATACCATCCTGAATGCGGGCAGTGACATAATCTTTCCTGGCTCTCGCAAGCGACCAGATCCCGGCATACTCCGGAACACCGGTCGTCAGCTGTTCGCCGATCATGCCTTCATCACTGCTGCCGGCAATGATCCCGTCATCTGTCACGATGACTACGCGCTTGCTCTTCTGATCCCTGATTTGTTCGACATAAGCCTGGACCGTATCCATCGTATAGTCGACAGCTACGACGCTCTTGCCGTCACCCAACATGACCGAAACTGTATAGCAGATGTCCCCGGTCATCGCATCCTGATATGGCGAACTGATATAGACTCTGCCGCCGCTGCGCACAGCGCCTTTATACCAGGTGCGATCCTGAGCAACATAATCTTCCGGTGCAGCAAAATCCGGTATAAAAAACCAGTCGCTTCCGGCCGCATAGACATTGAAAGCACCGGTATCGGTCTTTATTATCTCTGCCTTCTGTTTAATAAGATAATCGATCAGCTCATCACGATCATCAAGCACTTCGCGGGCTTTGATGGCGATCTCCATGGTCAGAGAACTTGCTTCACTGATCGTCCTTTCAAGTTCATAGCTGACGCTCTGCAACTCCGAGACACCGGCTTCTTTAGCCTGCTCCTGCAGCTGTGTAAACATCTGGTACATATTCATAAGAAAAAGCACCAGCAGCAGCGTGGCGATAACTATGTTGATGATGTTACTGATTCTTCTTCTCATGGGATCAGGTCTTTATGATCAAACAATGTCAAAACCGACCTTATCATCTTATATTCCTGTGCGGTCTGCTGTTATGCTTTAATGATACTATTAATCGACTCTCTATGCTTGTTAACTAAATGTAACTTTTGTAATTTTACAAATCTTTTACTGATCACGCCTGATATAACTATGATCTGTACATCTTCCGGTCTGTACTATGTTTTTCAATTGCTGGATCGATATAGAAACATCTGATCAAGATCTGTTCTTTCTTTAATCTTGATGATCTTTTCTGTCTTTGGCTTTGCGCATCAAAAAAGCGTTACGCTTAACATAACGCTGTATATTCCATAAGCAGTTTAAAGCTATGATGTTTTCTTTCAGTTTTTTGAAACAGCTTCGACAGCTTCTTTGACGATCTCTTCATGAGTCGTGACATCGGCTTCAAGCTCTTCAAACTTCTCTTCGGCCTTGCCGGTCTTTAAGGCTTCAAAAGCTGAATCGATCAGTTCAAAAGACTGCAGCAGCTGCTGCTTGGCCTTCGCCAGTTCTTCTGGACGCTTTTCATATTTTTCCAGATTCTGGAAATTGTCAAGGATACCGATCATCATGCCCAGATAATTGTCGTAAAGCTTTCTGACTTTGTCATAATCTTCGATGGCGGCGATATCATCTTCCATGTCAGTGATATCATTTATTATTTCGCTGATGCCATTAACGACATCCTTATCCTTGATCTGCCGTTTGTAATCTTTCAAAACCAGAATCTTTTCCCTTCCGGAATTGATGATATTATCAACGGCGACATATTTGCGCAAACGGAATTCCAGATCGATCTCATCCTTTTTGGCAATGCGATCTAGGAAGGCGCCGATGCGATTGTATTCATTCTTATCTTCAAAGTACAGGTCCTTTAAAGAAAGGACCTTGCCATCAGACTGTTCAACAAACATCGTCATCACATTAGCCTTCTTGCTCTTGTCTTTCTTATAGAGCTTGAGATCATCGATGATGTTCATTTCCTTGTAGTCATTCAGATACTTATCGATATTGCTCAGATTGACGGTCTTCTTGCGGATGCGGTTGTTTTCATCGCGGTACTCATATTTCATCGAACCGTCTTTGACCACCATGCTGCCGCTTTTCTGTACCGGCGATCGCATCAGGAAGATCGCCGCTGCAAAAAACGCCACTCCCAGCAAGGCGATGATGCCCACCGAGATGCCGAAGATATCAACAAACATTTTCAGGATCGCCGGATTGGTCAGTGAGACGCCCGATACCAGAGAAGCAACGATAAAAAGTGCCAGCAGTAAACCCAGCACGATCAGGCCAAATCTCATCAGCAGCTTAGCTGCAAAATTTCCATCATTATCCATATCTAATGTAATTATACTTTCATTATCAGCTGCTTGTCATTGCGTTTCTTCACGGTAACGTTTTAAGAATTCTTCCATAAAGCGATGTCTTTCTTCCGCTATTCTTTTTCCTTCTGCCGTATTCATTTCATCTTTCAATAACAGCAGTTTTTCATGGAAGTGTTCGACTGAAGAGGAAAGCGATCTGTGATGAGTTCCGCCATAGGCGAAAGTCCTGGCAATACCGATCGCTCCCAGGGCATCCAGCCGATCGGCGTCCTGCACGATCTGTCCTTCTATGGTTTCCGGTCTTTTCCCTCTGTTTTTGGAAAACGAGATCGCATTGATCACTTCACAGATCTTTGCGATTTTCTCTTCATTAATACCATGCGATATCAGAAATTTTCTCGCATTCTCATTATCTGTCGTATTGAACAGCTTGTGATCATCGGCATCATGCAATAAAGCGGCCATGGTGATTATTTCAAGGTCGCCGTTTTCTTTTTCTGCGATCTTCATGGCGTTGCGATAGACTCTTAACGAATGATCGAGATCATGACCATCTGAGTTGTCTTTGAAAAGATCACTGATATAGGCTATTGCTTCTTCAACAAGCTGTTTATTCATCAGGCAGATATATCTCTCCTTGATTGGAAGTCAATTCGATATGCAGATTGCCGTTTTCGGCTTTTAATTTTTCACCGGTTAAGGCACCGGTATATTCTCCTTCGACATGCAGATCAAAGGATGTCGCATCATCAGAATTGTTGAGAGCGATGATGATATCGTCACGGGCATAGGCAAACTTTGTCGTGGTCAGCTGCAACTCAGAATAATCGCCATAACTCAATTGAGGGTGCTCGTTATGGATCTTTGCCAGCTCCCCGATGAGCTTTACATGTTCATTATCGGCTGCCATAAGTTCATCAAGATCGAGCTTTGGTCTGATCGAAGCATCCGAATAGCGCTCTTTCCTCCCTTCTATACCAAACTCCGAGCCATAGTATAAAGAAGGAATGCCAGGCAAGGTGAATAACAGGATGTGGACGAGCGGAAAATGAGCTTTATTGTTCAGCTTGGTGTAGATCCTCTCCACATCGTGGTTATCGACAAAGTTGTAGAGATGAACCTTATTGCCTAAACCCATATCCCTCTGTCTTTTGATCGTATGTGCGATCTCAAAGAAGTTGTGATCATTGAGTCCGCTGTATAAAGCCTTGTGCAGATGATAGTTTGTCACGGAATTGAGCGTTTCCTCATTGACCCAGCGCTGATATTCACCATGAATGACTTCACCCATCAGCCAGAAGTCTTCCTTTATCTCGTTGGCTAAAGAGCGCAGATCCTTCATGAAATCAAAATTCAGCACATCAGCCGCATCGAGTCTCAAACCATCGATATCAAATTCCCTGACCCAGAACCTGACCACATCCAGCAGATAATTTCTGACTTCCGGATTATAGAGATTCAGTTTGACCAGAGCATTATAGCCGCCCCAGTTGTCATAGGAAAATCCGTCATTGTATTCGTTATTGCCATAGAAGTTGACGTTCTGATACCAGTCCTTTTTCCAGGATGATTCCCGATACTGCTGAATATCCTTGAACGCAAAGAAATCGCGGCCGGTGTGATTGAAGACGCCATCAAGCACGACTCTGATCCCCTGTTCATGACAACAGCTCACAAAGTTCTTCAGATCCTCGTTATCACCCAGACGGCGATCAAGACGATAATAATCGGTCGTATCATAGCCATGAGTCTTAGACTCAAATAAAGGGCCGATATATAATCCTGTGCAGCCCAGTTTTCTGATATGCTCGATCCAGGGCTTAAGATCATTCAGACGATGGACCGTTTCGCCATAATCATTTTCAAAAGGTGCACCCGTAAGTCCCAGCGGATAGATGTGATAGAATACTGCTTCTTCATACCAGGCCATAAACGATCTCCTTGACCCTGTTTTATGGGTCTATATCTTCACCTCTCTATTTTAGCTCGTTTTCCTTAAACAGGAGACAGCACACGATCCTTCGGTTCCTGCCACCGGTGTCCTTTTTTCGTATAATATGGTGTAAGAGAATCTGATCAGCTGCTCTTTATGAATGGAGGTTCACAAAATGACAGACAATTATATGCTTAATGATGAAGTGATGAAATTTGTTTCCGGCGGTCAGTTGTCCGAAGGCTGGGAAAAAACGATACTCGGAATGATGGCGATATTCAAGGGCAAGTATGGCGATGACGGCTGTGAGAAGATCAAGGCATTGATGTCGACCGCCATATACGATCCGGCTTCAACGATCGAAGCATCAGATCTGCAGATCATTTACAGGTTCATTGACGAAAACTGGTCAACAGTTGAACCGGAAATCCTTCCGCCATTTCCTGGGCTGGAATAATCGACACCCTCAAGGGTGTTTTTAAATTTAAAAAAGATGCAAAGCATCACGCTCTGCATCCTGTCTGAAACTGATTATTTCTTTGTATAATCGTAGAAGCCTTTGCCGGCATTGACACCGGTTTCGCCCTTATCGATCTTTTCCTTGAGCAGTTTGCCGATCTTGTTTTCGATCGTGCCTTCCTGCTGAGCAGCCGGCTTCATCTGGTTGATGTTGTAGGCTGTCTCCAGACCGACGATATCCAGGATCTTGAAAGGTCCGGCTGGAGCAGATGTAGCAAGTTCCCAGGTCTTATCGATTGTTTCAGGATCTGCAACGCCATTAGCCCAGAGTCCCTGCGCAGCTGACAGGAATGGTACCAGCATGGAGTTCAGGATATAGCCAGGCTGTTCCTTGTGCAGCTGAAGCGGAACCATGCCGATGCTGTCGGCAAATCTTACGACTTCATCATAAGTTTCCTTGCTGGTTCCCGGATGACCCATGACTTCGGCTGTATTGTTCTTCCAGATTGTGTTGGCGAAGTGCAATGAGCAGTACTTGTCAGGTCTGCCGGTGTATTCCGCAAACATGCTTGGCAGCAATGTTGAAGAGTTTGTGACTAAGATTGTGTCTTCATCAAGCAGGTCCTTGAATTGGGTGTAAACATCGATCTTTGCCTTAGGATCTTCTGACATAGATTCAATGACGATATATGCATCTTTTACGGCAGCTGCTTTGTCTAATTCGATATGGATATTTTCCTGCAGATTCTTCTTGCCGTTCTCATACAGTTCTTCCAGTGATTCGGCTGTTGCGCCAGACCAGTCTCTTACCAGTCCACGAGGATAAACGAAGGCACCCATTGGATTTCCAACAAGAGCTTTTGCCTTAGCCAGGTCTTCCAGCATCAATGCAGAATATCTTTCAATTTTCGGGGTTGTACGGCCGATTGAGTCTTCTGATCTGAGCCAGAAAGTTACATCATAGCCCTGATATGCGCAGGCAAGACCGATCTGTGTTCCAAGAACACCGCCACCTAATACAGTTACTTTTTTCTTATTCATTTTTTTCTTTCCTCCAGACCCATTATACATAAATAAAAAATAATTTGTGAAATTTTTATCAATTTGATATAAAATGTTGTTTTATTCTAACAATTTTTATGTATGAAGGGCTTAAATCCACAAAAGAAAAAACCGGCAATCTTCACCGGTATTGTGTTTTGAGTTAATTCAATGTATTGTTTAACCCTTGTTATGAACGTCATTTACATGCTTCAGAATATCTTCAGTAGTACATTTCTCCGCACCCGGAATGATTTTAGCATTGCAAAGCGGGCAGCAGTTTGTATCAGCACCTTCTTTGAGCCTGCTGGCTGCCAGGCCTAGACCCTCCAGAAGCCTGAAAAAATCTTCTAAGGCATCACCGCCGACTACGCTCTTCAGCTGTTCTTCAAGTATTATTCTTTCGTTATCCATTTTGTTAGCTCCTCTTACTTTTATACGAAACTTTTATATATACTGTCAAAAAACATTATCCTGATTTATTCGACAGAATTGACCATCTCCATGACATCTTCTCTGATCTTTCTGTTGACCTCCAGAGCTTTTTCACGGGAATCCTGGCAGGTATAGAAATAGAATTTGATCTTCGGTTCAGTGCCGCTTGGTCTGACCGCAAACCAGCTGCCATCCTCTAAGAAGAAACGCAGGACATTGGAAGCCGGTATGTCTTCATAGCCATCGATATAGTCGATGACCTTGACCACGCCAATACCCGCAACTTCACTTGGCAGATTGGCTCTGACATAGCTCATCATCCTCTTGATCCTGTTGGCTCCGGCGATGCCTTCCAAAACCAGGTTCGGTTCATCTTCAGCATAGTAGCCATACTTCTCATAAAGCTCCTGCAGGACATTGAACAATGTCTTGCCCTGTTTGCGGTAATAGGCAGCCGCTTCCGCCACCAGCATGCCTGCCGAAATGCCATCCTTGTCTCTGATCAAAGGTGAAGCCGCATATCCGACAGACTCTTCATAGCCGAATAACGGTGTATAGCCATCGAGTTCCAAAGAAGGCATGCGTCCGCAGATATTCTTGAAACCGGTCAAAGTTTCAAACATCTCCACGCCATAAGCACGTGCGATCTTGGTCGACATCGTTGAAGTGACGATCGATTTGACCATGGCACCTTTCTCTGGCAAAGTGCCCGCATCCTTATGACCTTCCAGGATATAGTTGACCAGCAGATAGCCGACCTGATTGCCGTTGAGCGGCACATACTCGCCCTGATCGTTGCGCAGTTCGATCGCAAAGCGGTCAGCGTCCGGATCGGTAGCCATCAGCAGTTCCGCATCGACGCGGCGGCCAAGTTCCTCCGCGAGCTTAAAGGCTTTCGGATCTTCCGGGTTAGGATAACCGACGGTCGTGAAGTCAGGATCCGGGTCTCTCTGCTCTGGCACCAGGTGATAGTTCCTGAAGCCTCTTTCATCCATCATCGCCACAAAAGGCATGGTGCCGCAGCCATTGAGCGGTGTATAGACCATCGGAACATCCAGGTCGAGTTCATCCTCCCCTTTATGGATCGCTAAAGAAATGACATGATCGATATAGGCCTGATCATAGCTTTCATCGAGAATATAGATTCTGCCCTTGGACAGTTCTTCGGCGAAGTCGACTTCCTCCACCTCAAACGGATCGATCTTTTCGATTTCCTCCAGCATGCCATCGGCGACATCACTTGAGACCTGGCAGCCATCCTCCCAATAAGCCTTATAGCCGTTATAGTCCTTCGGATTATGGGAAGCGGTGATATTGATGCCGGCCTGCGTCTTGAGATAGCCGACCATGTAGGCCAGCTCCGGCGTCGCTCTGAGATCTTTGAAGATATAGGTCTTGATGCCATTGTGCGCTAAGATCGCTGCTGTGTGCAGGCAGAATTCCCGCGACATATGCCGGCAGTCATGAGCAATGACCACGCCCTTTTCCATCGCCTGGCTGCCAAAGCGTTTGATGTAGTTGGCGATACCCTGCGTGGCTCTGCCGACCATGTAGTAGTTCATGCAGTTGGTTCCGGCCTTGACCTTGCCTCTTAAACCAGCTGTACCGAAAGTGATATTCTGATAGAATCTTTCTTCGATCTCTTTATCGTCATATTTGATATCCAGCAGTTCCTGATAAAGCGGATCATCCTTATCCATCTTTTGGAGCCACTCTTCATATCTGTCTCTAGCGTTCATTGATTATACCTTCCTTTTATCTACTTCTATTTTAATATTATTCCCGTCAATATAAGAAACATTAATTGACCTGTCTTCTGTTTTATAATGGATACAGATGAATTTCTACGAACGCACAAGCTCTGCTTTACCAAACCTGACCTCTGGCGAACAGGAGATTTTCAATTATGTCATCAAGAATCTCCATGTGGTCAAAAACCTCTCCATCAGAAAACTGGCCGAGAGATGTTTTGTTTCCACGACCACCCTGTTCCGTTTTGTGAAAAAACTCGGCTATGAAAGCTATAACGAGTTTATCGATGATGTCAGGGAGACGGAGTTTGAATCAAGAAAGATCGAAATACCCAACATCGTCGCCAATGACAACTACCGCGATTCCTATCTCAAGAACATGATCGAAGCGGTCAAGGTCATCACCGATGAAAAGATCGAATTATTTGACAAGCTGATGTCCCGCAATCCGGATATCTTTATTCTTGCGGAAGGCTTAAGCAGCGAGGTGGCAGGATACGTCAAGCGTCTGCTTGTCTCCTGCGGCTACAATGTCGAAGTGCCAGTCGAAGAATATGAGTTCAAGTCGGTTCTGAAGAAGATCAAAAGAGATGATGTGCTGTTAGTCCTTTCCTATAACGGAAACAACCGTTCCGTTATTCATAACATCGAAAGTATCTTTGCGATCTCCACCCCAAAGATCATCTCGATCACGAGATCTGACAACAATGCGATCCAGAACATGTCAGATCTGAATTTCTATGTCTTTGCGGATGAGATCGAATATGAAGGCGAAGACATCACTTCAAGGATCGGCATGATTGCGATCATTGAGACCCTGATGTATAAGAGGATCGTTACAGTCAGTTCTCCTGGAACAATGTTACCTAAAATGTAACATTGTGCAAAAAGTGTTCCAGGCGTTTCTTTTACAGGCCATTTTATTGTAGGGCATTACAGTAAAATGGTATTTTTTATTTAGGAGTTATGACGATCAGACAATGAGCAGATATCTTAAAACAGCTTTTTTATTCAGTTTTAAGTAAACGCTTACATCTGATCATCTGGAAAGGAATTAATTTATATATGGCAAAAAGAATTGAAGGCACTACTCCTAGAGAAGATGGCTTCCGCTGGCCGGGTGAATTTGAACCTCAATCACAGATCTGGATGATCTGGCCGGAAAGACCGGATGTCTGGCGCGACGGCGGCAAACCTGCTCAGGAGGCCTACAAAAATGTTGCGATTGCAATCTCGCAGTTTACCCCGGTAACGATGCTGGTATCGGCTGAACAGTACGCCCATGCGCGCAATGTCTTGCCGCCTGAGATCAGGGTCATCGAAATGTCCAACAACGACGCCTGGTTCCGTGATACCGGTCCGACATTCATCAAGAACGACAAGACTGGCGAGATCAGAGCCTGTGACTGGGCATTCAATGCCTATGGCGGCTTCTATGACGGACTCTACTTCCCATGGGACAAGGATGATGCTTTAGCTCAGAAAGTCTGCGACATCGAAGGCATCGATACCTATCGCACAGCTGACTTTGTGCTTGAAGGCGGTTCGATCCATGGCGATGGCGAAGGCACGATGCTGACAACGGAGATGTGTCTTTTATCACCGGGAAGAAATCCTCATCTCACTAAAGAAGAGATCGAAAAGAAGATGTCTGATTATCTTTCCATCGATAAGGTCATCTGGATCAAGGATGGCATCGACCCGGAAGAGACGACTGGCCACGTCGATGATGTCGCCTGCTTCGCAAGACCGGGTGAAGTCATCTGCATCTGGACTGATGATCCGGACAATTCATTCTATCAGCAGTGTCACGATGCCTATGAGACTCTGTCCAACGCTACAGACGCGAAAGGCCGCAAACTCAAGGTCCACAAACTGACGATGCCTAAGAAAGATGTCACTATCGGCAAGAACTTCACGATCGACTACGTCGAAGGATCTTTGCCTAGAGAAGAAGGCGATATCTGCATCGCATCCTATCTGAACTTCTTAATCACCAATGACGGTGTCATCTGTCCGCAATACGAAGATGAATATGATGAACTGGCAATCAGACAGCTGCAGGAGATCTTCCCTGACAAAAAGGTTGTCGGTGTCAACTCGCGAGAAGTTGTTTACGGCGGCGGTAATATCCACTGCATCACGCAGCAGCAGCCTAAATAAATAAGAAAGGTATAAATATATGAACAACAACAAAGTTTCCCTGACCAAGACCGTCTTGTTCACCGTGTGTTCGATTCTGGTTTTGGACTCCTTCGTGGCTCCGACGATCATCGGTGTCTCCTCGATCACCATCTGGATCATCTCAGCCATCTTCTTCTTCCTGCCTTATGGCTTGATGTCAGCTGAACTGGGTTCGACTTATCCTGATGATGGCGGTATCGTTTCCTGGGTTCAGAGAGCCTTTGGCGAATTCTGGGGCGTCATGGAAGGCTGGATGTACTGGATCAATGTTGCCTTCTGGATGCCGGCTGTCTTCACAGCTTTCTCCGGCTGGCTCGTCTTGGCTATCTGGCCGGATATGCCGGTCTTCTTACAGGCAGCAATCGCCATTGCCATGTGCTGGGTCATCGTCTATATCGGTGTCAAAGGTATCGATCTCTCGGTAGAAGTCGCTTCCATTATGGCTTACCTCAAGATGGGTATCTTAGTTTTATTAGGTGTCTTAGGTATCGTCTATGGCATCAAGAACGGCTTTGCGAATGATTTCTCTTTTGAAAACTGGATCCCGACCGTTTCCGATATCATCAACCCGCAGGATGGCGGCTACTTCGCCGTAATCGTCTATAACCTTCTGGGCTTTGAACTCATCGGATCGATCGGTTCCCAGATCGAAGATGCCAAGCATACCGTACCAAAGATGACGATCATTGCCGGTATTGCGATCGT
>CADCOR010000204.1 GCA_902803055.1 uncultured Erysipelotrichaceae bacterium | reverse complement strand
TCGCCGATCCATTCAATTCTTACTTCATTAGCTTTAATAGCCACCCATTTATTGTTGTAGCAAGCCCAGTAGCAGGCTTCGAACACCCTACCTAAGATCCATGGCTGTTCCGGTTCCAGATTCGGATCGACTTTCATAGTCGTACCGTCAGGAACGGTATTTGTAGGTTCGTTGCCCGAGATCGAGGTGTTATATATTTTTACACCACTGCCATCAAGAGAATACACTCTGGCCATCTTTGAATCAGGACGCCATTCACCGCCTGTAACCTGTTCGCTTTCTTTTTCGCTAAGAACTTTCTTTTCTTCAGCCATCACAATGTCCTCCTTTACCTCTTCATTTATACGCAAATTGCCGTTGTGGGGCAAAAAACACTATTTCTTATATATTGCTTATTAATATTATATTAAAATATTAATAACAGAGTATTTTAGATAATAATGCTTTTTGATTCGTTTTCATTAAGGGGATATTTCAGGGGGTAGTTTATGAAAGAAAGATTATTGAAACTCTTACTGGTAGTCTTACTTGTTTTTTCACTTGTGCCGAAGGCTGTATTTGCGGAAGGTGATGAAGCATCCGGCAATACAAATGATCCGATAGCGGAAACAGGAAACGACCCTGCTGAAGATAAAGACGACGATAAGAAGGATCCGGTTGTTGCTGAAGGAGAAGGTGAGGAAGGCGACCCTGTTACTCCTGTACCTGGCGATTCACCAAAAGACCCCGTAAACCACGTTGATTCTGAAGAAGACAAGAAAGAAGAAGATAAAAAAGAAGAAGAACCTCAGGGCGAAAAGGCCGAAGCTGTCGCTGATCTGCTTATGGCCAAAAAAGATGATGATGTTGATAAGCAAGAGGAAGAACAGTTTTATGAGCGTACGATCCTGATGTATGTCATCGGTTCTGATCTGGAATCAGTTTCAGGGCTGGCTTCTTTTAATCTGGAACAGATCCTGAATTCAAACTTCTCAAAAGGCAATAAGATCAAATATATAATCATGACCGGTGGAACTGATGAGAATGAAGGCTGGTTTTTAGACAGCAGTTATCTTTATGATCCGAATGGCTCGAATCCTGATGAGATAAGCAATGAATACAACTGCATCTGGGAAGCCAAAGGCAAGGATGCCGCTGAGAATCCGGGCAAGCTGGTGCTTTTGGATGGCGATGGCATACTGGGCGATGGTGAAAACGCCAGAAAAGCAAAACCTGACGTCGATGAAAAAGGCGTTGTCATTCCGGGCGATTACGAATTCATGAGTGATCCCGCAGTGTTAAAAGAATTCATCAACTACGGCGTCAACAATTATCCGGCCGAACAATATGATCTGATCCTCTGGGATCACGGTTCAGGACCTATGGGCGGTTATGGCATGGATGAACATTCAGGAAACATGTTGTCTTTTGCCCAACTTATCGATGTCTTTTCTGACAATAATCTAACTAAAGCGGGCAAGAAGTTCGACATCATCAATTTTGATGCCTGTCTGATGAACTCCATCGATCTGACTCTGGCTTTTGCGCCATATACTGATTACTACATCGCTTCCCCAGAACTTGTCCCGGGTGATGGTGAATATTATTCCGGCTGGTTGAATATGCTTGGAAAAAATCCAGGCATAGACGGTTATGATCTGGGTAAAGAGATCGTTGATGATTTCTATTACTATTACACATATGGCGAGGGAACTCAGGAAGGCACACTGGCTCTGGTCAATACAAAGGCTTTGATCGAGAGTGGTATCACAGCTGATCTGATCACGATGAATAATATCCTTAATTCTCAGCTTGAGAATCTGCTTTTCTATGATGAACTGGCTTCTGAACTGAATTCCATTCATTACGGTAACAATCTTTATTATGTTGATCTGGGTAATCTTGTTTCTTTGCTTTGTGTTGCGGTCAAGGAGTTTGATGAGACCTATGTGCCGGTAGAGGGCAAGGATCTTGAAACCAACGCTTATTATGATGTGGCCTTAGATATCCTGGAGATCTTGCAGAATGAGACTATCATCTATAACTGCTGTACCAAGGGTATCCGTACAACCGGTGATTTCATGTACAGAGATGTGAATGGCGATATCATTTTTTCTGATCCTTCAACAATACCTGATAGTGGCTTAGAATCAAGCGGAACTTATATCTACTTCACCGCCATTAATAATTATCGTGACACCAAAGAGTATATGGGCGAGGTGTCTGACGTTATCAAAATATTGCCGGATGGAGAATTAAAGACCTTCCTGAGCGATTATCTTAAGACCATGAACCGCTGGAGCCTCTTGGTCAAGACCGGTCAGACGATCACCCAGATGTTGAATGATGATGACCTGGATTATAAAAAAGAAGATCTTGACTATGATACTGTCGAAGGCCGCTGGAAATTCAATCCTATTGCTGATGATGAAAGCGGAATTGATTTCTCGCAATGGTCCTATTATATGAAAGATATGGTCAAAAGTGTATCGGAAACATTCGCCAATTACAACGATTACCATAACTGGATGGATAAGATGGTCAAGCAGATGGCTGAAGAGGCAATCGTCAAAAAGAATATTTCCTTATATGAAGCAGAAACGGTAGAGGGGGAAGGCTATCAGGTACGTTTTTCTGACATCAAAAAAAGAGTTATCGAAAACGTCAGTTACAATCTGGTCGCGGAAATACCGATCCTGAGAGATTATTTGATAGCCGAGACAATGGAATGGATGTTCGACGGTCAGAATTCCAAAAGCGGGGAACTGCCTATCGGCAGCGTTGATGGAAGTGAAGAATTTGATATGGATCTTGATAAAACCACTGTAGATACTTTTATTGAAGACTATATCAGATGGCTCAATGGCAGCGAAGCAAAATGGAATCTGGATCCAATAGATGAAAAATGGTTTGCCTTGAAAGATGGTGAAGGGAAACTTCATGTGGTGACGATGGAGATGTATCATGATTACTATCTGATCCCGGTCACTTATGAAATAGGCGGTAAAGATGAAGCCGGTTATCCTCTTGTGGAAATGGCGGCTCTGTTCTTTAAACCGGATGAGAACAGTGATGCCTTAGATCTTTCCTGGTTGATGATCAATGATGGTGGTGCCTATCGTCCGATCGATGCGCAAGATCTGAAGAAGTCAATGACCTTGAAACCATGTATGGCTATCGAACTGATGTTCTCTAACGATTACGCTCCGATCTCAACTTCGTTTGATATCGTTTATGATGAGAAAACCGGTAAGAACAATACCGATCAGATCAAACTGGTCTTTACCGATATCGATAATATTCCGGATATCAAAGATACGACCGGTGATGGCAAGAAACTTACTTCGCAGATCGTGGTTACTGATATCTATGGCACCAAGATCAATATTTCGGATATGATCGATAAACCGGATGGAAAAATATATGATATCAATTTTGCGAAAGTGATGGATGATGAATATGACGGCAAAAAACATTCACCAAGACTTGTCTTGAATGGTGTAACACTCAAGGAAGGCAGGGACTATAAGATCTCCGTGTGGGAAGGCGATGCTTCCTTTGATGAGATCGGTGAATATCAGGTGTACTTAGAAGGTATGGGCGATTATACCGGCAGCGGCTGGATGACCTATAGGATCCT
>CADCOR010000203.1 GCA_902803055.1 uncultured Erysipelotrichaceae bacterium | reverse complement strand
TTCTTCTTCCGTATCTCTTCTGACGCCGATGAAGATAAAGATCATCAGGATCAGCAGAGAGATAAATGCTGAAACCAGCAGAATTCTGTTGAATGGCGTATTTATTTCAGCATGCGGCATGGCAGCTGGTTTTTCTTCCGGCTTAGCATTTGTCGTGCTGTCCGGTGCTGCTAATGGTACATCTTCATCAAGGATCTCGACCGGTTCAGTTGTTGATCCTTCTTCTGTTCCTGCGGTCGTATCGGCTGTTGCCGATGGAGCAGCTGGTGTCGTTGGTGTAGTTGGAACAGCTACGACTGTACCATCTTCCTGAGTGATGTATTCAACTTCTTCAACAGTCTGTGCAGATACCGCATGATATGTGAAGACAAAGGTATTATCTCCATCCTGCTTCAGCGTTCTTGTACGGTTATATGCATCCGGCAGATAGCCATCAAAGGCTAATGCCGCAACGATCGGTTTATCGCCGACTTTACCTTTGTATTCACTGCTGCCGAGCACAGTTCCATCGCTTGTCTGATATACGACGCTGTACTTGATCAGTGATCCCTCAACGCCATAAGTCATAACGAAGCTCTGATCTTCAAAGATCGAGCCATCATATGACACGATATACTGATTGTTGTCATAGCCTGTCTTCTTGAATCCCAGCAGTTCATACTTGGAATCAGTATCCATGACCAGTTTGTAGGCTGATCCGTTGAGATAGACGCTTTTTTCACTTTCACTATAGGAAACAGACAGTCTGCTGTCAGGATCAACTGTGATCGTTACAGAGTTTGTTCCATCTTCAAAGACCGCCTTAGTCCCAGAGTAGATCGTTACTTTATATTCGTATTTATTTACATCTGCAGAGATCAAGCTTACCGGTAACAGCAGCAGACTGATCAGTGCAGCCGCAATAATCTTTTTCATCTTCATCTTCTTACCTCCTTTTTGGAAGTCAGCAGATAACCAGCCGAAGCCGCCATCATGATCATCGATGCGCCGATAAGCAGGTAGTAATTCTGCATATCTTTTTCTCCGGTCTTGTTTTCGATCGCTGTCTTAGGCTGATAATAATGTCTGACGACCTTCTTATCAACTCTGACATTTTCTTCTTCAACTGCGAAACGCAGTTCAAGATCTGCCATAGCTTCCATATAATCATTGGCCTGTGATTCTCCATCCAGTCCGACTTTAACTGTTAACTTTCCATTACCGTTAGAATCTAATGAGCCCAGATAGAAGAACTTGCCGTTAGTCTCATCATTGAGCTGTTTGAGACCCGCGATGCCCTGACCGCCGATATTTTCCGAGTTATAAAGTTCTGTTCCGTTATAGCTCAGCGAATAAGTATAGGCACCGCCTTTAGCTTTGCCATCCTCAAATGTCGACAGCACGTTATTGGCGATATACCAGTCAGTACGCTTTGAGCCATTGTTGGCCAATGTGATCTCATAGGAGATCGTTTCCCCTGGAAGCAGATCCGCAAAGTCAGCATTTGAATTGACTTTGATCTGTTTGCCATCATAAACTACATCACCGTTTGCAGCAAATACATCGGAAACGCACAATATACTGAATAGCAGAACAAACGCAACAACAATGATCTTTTTATTCATGTGCACCTCCCTGTTCAGCGATGACAAGTTTATCATCGGCAATACTTACATAATCAACGCCCCAGACGCTTTTGATCGCTTCTTCATTAGCCTGGACCGATTGAATATCGATATCAAGGTTAAGTTTCAGATCATCATAAATATAAGTAACTGTAACTGTCGAAACATTATCAGTCTTGGTCACTTTTTCCTCATAATGATCAAGAACATCTTTAGAAATACTTAAGCCCGTCATTATCGGAGCAGTCATCTGGCCAGCACTCAGCTTATCTTTGTAATAGTAGACAGAAGTTTCTTTAGCTGATTCATTCTCGTCTTTGATCCAGGCTGTATCAGTTCCTGCGATTTTAATATAATCAGGATTGATAGCTTCAGTTTCAGTCACGACATCATTTTCGCTCTTCTTGTCAGCGACCCGGATCTTATTGCCGTTTTGATCAGTCCAATACTTTCTGATGATGACACGTACATATTCATCAGCACGGCCGGCATTTTTAGCGGCCAGATATTCATCATAAGTTTTACCGACTTCCAGCATCTGATATCCCTTAAGGAGATCATTGACAGAAGCGCCTTTTTCATCGACCGCTTCAATGTCTAAAGAAGAAGTTGCCAGCGTCGTGTTATAGCTTTCCGTACCGGGATTTGGTGCAGATCTCGTTTCAGATAACTGCATGCCTGCAAATAACATCAACGCAAATGAAAGTGTTAATGTGGCGATCGCTATATATCGTTTGATCATCATTCATTACCTCCTTTCGGATAAGTAATTTTCCAGTCTGTGTTTGGTGCGATCAGCTGATCGCCGTTATAGACAGCTCTTTCTGATTCCAGGATCACTACGACATCAAAATCGTGATCCGGTGCAGAAGACGTGATATTCGCATAGATCTCCGAACTCACTTCATCAGGAGTTAAAACCTTTTCGTAGTAATACCAGTCATCATCAGAAAGTTTCCAGTTTTCACCCGATGTTATTTCAACATAACTGCCGCCAAATACTTTTACTCTGACGACAACATCGGTCTCGCCGGTATTTTTGATCGTTATGTGTTTGTTTGATCCTTCATCGATATCTTCGATGACACTGGTCTGATGTGAAAGTTTCAGCGATGCATCACCATTCAACTCCACGTAATCAGAGAACCAGGCTCCGGAGTTTCTGATCCCTGCAAACGCAAACAGACTCACCAGCACAAATAAAGCAGAAAGCGTAATGATCTTATTGACCTTCATTATTGCCCGCCTCCTTCCATAATTCTTGAAACATGTGTCTTGTCGTGATAAGAGTTGACAGCTCCCGTTCCAGGAACATATTCATTCACTTCATTCACTTCATTCACAGTATCAACACGATAATATTTTGCATCCTCTGATGTTACCAATACCGGTTGGGATACAGTGCCAAGATATCCGGCAGAATACACTTCTTCAACATCCAATGTATCAGTACTGTTGAATGGGATATCTTTTAATGTCTTTTCATAAACATAGCCAAGTTCCTTGTCATATCTGGCACTGTCAGAATCCAAAGAGATACCGGCATAGTTTTCATAAGTCTGATTGCCGTCGCTGTCTTTGACTGTAACTTTGAAGATCACGGTCGTTCCGTTGTATTCATCAAACTTATATTCGGTCGGCAGGATCTTTCTTATAACCAGATCGATCTTGCTGTCTTTGTAGTATGTATTGATTACAGTTACTCTG
>CADCOR010000202.1 GCA_902803055.1 uncultured Erysipelotrichaceae bacterium | reverse complement strand
CAACACGATCGGCAGTATCATCTTTACGATCTATGCTCTGATCATCCATTCCTATCCTACGGCCTTGATGAACTTTGCCTTGATCATCGTCAATCTCTATTTCCTGTTCAAGATGACCAAGACCGAAAATCATTACCGCGTCGTCGAAGTCAAAAGTGATGATCTGCTGCTCAAAGAGTTTCTGCGCTATTATGAAGATGACATCTATAACTGCTTCCCAGGTCTCAAATATGATCTCAATGAGATCAATCGCTGTTTCATCATCATGAATGAAGATAAACCGGTTGGCTTTACCTTGGGAATCTGTGATAAAGACAGTATGGAACTGATCCTGGATTACACTGTTCAGGCCTATCGCGATGCCTCTATAGGCAACTTCTTATTCTCCAAACTGGACCAGTATGGCATTAAAAAGGTCCTGTATCGGGGACCTTTGACCACATCGCACGTGGAATACCTGAAGAATACCGGCTTTCGCAAAACGGCTGATTACTACATCAAGGAATATTAAAACTTCCGTTTCCGGAAGTTTTATTTAACTTTTTATTTCTTTTTACCCTGATTGGCTACAGCTTCCATGGCGGCCTTTAAGGCTTCCTGATCACCAAGATAGTAATGACCAGTCACATTGAAGTTGTCATCAAATTCGTAAACAAGCGGAACACCAGTCGGAATATTCAGGTTGATGATCTCATCGTTTGACATGTTGTCGAGATATTTGACTAATGCTCTTAATGAGTTTCCATGTGCAGCGATGATAACACGCTTGCCAGCCTTCATATCCGGTAAGATGACTTCATTGAAATATGGTACAACTCTTTCAACAGTCGTTTCCAGAGATTCATTCAAAGGCATGACAGCCGGATCTTCATTGCGATAGATATCCTGATTCTTTGGTGCTCTTTCATCAGACGGATCAAGTGCTGGTGGCTTTACATCGTAGGAACGACGCCAGATCTTAACCTGATCTTCACCATACTTTTCAGCTGTTTCCGATTTATTCAGACCCTGTAAGGCACCATAATGTCTTTCATTGAGTTTCCAGGTCTTGACGACTGGCAGCCAGTTGCGATCCATTTCGTCGAGAATGTGGTTCAGAGTATGGATAGCTCTCTTCAGATATGAAGTGTAGCAGACATCAAAGTCATAGCCTTCAGCCTTCAATAATTTACCAGCCTGAGCTGCTTCCGCATGACCCTTTTCACTTAAATCGACATCAGTCCAGCCTGTAAACAGATTTAACTTGTTCCACTCGCTTTCGCCATGTCTAACCAATACAAGTTTCATTGTTTTCCTCCTATTTGTACACTCATATTTTACAATATTAATCTTCTGTTAGTGTAAACATTTTGATAAAGCTGTCCTTCTCCAAATTCTCTAAAGAAAGGTCAATATCGGCTTCAGCTTTTTCAACATGAATCGCCCCGGAATCCTTTAACAATTGCTTCAGATCAAGCGAAGTTTCCTGATAGGATTCCAGATAATTCAAAGAGTTTTCAAAGATCTCATTGCCGTTATCCGAAACGATCCTTCTTAATGTATTGAAACTGTTGAAGACAAAAGTGATCCGATCCTCTTCAAATTTCACAAAACCCAGACGCTTCATATTTTCATTCTCATCCAGCTTGATCGGAATACTTAAGATGATATCGTTTGGATCCAGCACATAATGGCTGAGTTCATCTTCACTCACATTTTCTTTAGCCTTGGCGACAACCAGTTCAAAAGGCACTTCCGTACCTGTATCGGTGTAGTTGTTCAAGCTTAAGACAAACATATCCTCTGTTTTTCTTTTCACATAATATAGTTCACTGGCACCCTTAGGCAAAGGTGCATCTGTGACATCACCAGAGAAAAGGATGTCACTTTCATCAGATCTGTAACCCGAATTCCAGCCGAATGATTCATTCAGATTCTGGAAATGGATATCAAGATCCACTCTGACATTGTGACTTACACCCTTATCGTCTTCCTTTTTCTGGTTGGTCCAGTGAATGCCAAAGACCAGATCGCTGTCCCTGTTTACCCAGACACTGCTGGAAGCCGGGAAAGCTGAAACAAACTGTTTCTCCGAAGTCGGAGCCTTATAGTTTACATTAGCAGGAATATAAAACTTCTTTCCTTCAAACAGTGTTTTCGTTCTGCTTAAGAGATGTTCATAGACAAAACGGTATCTTTCAACCAGGATTTCTCTTTCTGTTTCAGATAATCCATCTCTTTTCAAGGCAAAAGTCTTGCCATTGCGGATCCTGTAAACAATGCTTTCACTTCCTAAGATCCTGTATCGCAATCCATTAACGATTCTAATTTCCCGGAAAATAGTTATCTTATCCAAAGAAGCCTTAAATTCATCATTTAAAGCCACTTGCGTATCGCTGTCACTTAATCTGTCCAGGATATTGAGCTTTACAGGCTTGTGATATTTCTTGCTTAATTTGTTGATCCTGTTGATCAGCATATTCAGAGTAACGATTTCCGCTATCTCTTCCTTTAACAGCCT